>NZ_JADEXS020000003.1 GCF_015207005.2 Desmonostoc muscorum LEGE 12446 | reverse complement strand
CTTAATTCCTGATTAATGACTAGACTGCTGCCAAACCAAAGGATGGCAAGATTACCAAAGCCAGAAACTAATCCCGAAAATACATTATTAATAATGCCAATTTGAACAGTACTAAAAGTAAGATAAGCCAGATTCCCAAAACGGCTTTGAATTTCCTCCCAAGCTTGGGGAACCGCATTAGCAGTTTTTACGGTAAGTATACCTTTAAAAATCTCTACTAATATTCCTTGATTTTCAGCTTGTGTAACAATGAGAGTACGAATTTTTTGGCGTAAAGTAGGTATAAATATAATCGTTGATAGAGACATGACTAGAGCCACTAACACCGACAAACCAAGTAATTTACGACTATAAAATACCATAAAAACCAGTGAAATTGCCGCCACAAAAAGCTGGCTAGGAATGGCAATTACAACTTGAGAAACCATCTGATTAATTTCTTGAATATCTCGGAGACGGCTGACAATTTCCCCACTACGATGAGTTTCATAATAAGTAAGAGGAAGGCGCAAAATTTGTCTGCCAAATTCTAAAATTAGTCCTAATTCTAGGCGTTGAGCAAAGTGGGCAATCAAGTTAGACTGTACCAATGTTAGTGTGCTATTAAAGAGATTTATTGCTACCACACCAATTGCGACTGTGGTTAAAAGTTGTGTATCTCCTCTAACTAGTACGTCATCAGTGAGAATTTGAATTAAAAAAGGGCTTGCAAGCGAGAAAATTCCCATCGCCAGATTAATCAAAATCGCTTCAGTTAAAATCTGGCGATAAGGTAAAACTCGTGCTAAAAAACGACCAAAACCGCTAATTTTATCTGATTCTTGCTGATAAAAACGGATTTCGTCTGGTAATAACAGTAACATGACATAATTTGCCCAGCCTGTAGTTAATTCTTCACGACTGAGATAGTGGATGCCACTACTGGGATCGGCAATTACATATTTTTTACCTTTTTTTCCATATAAAACTACCCAGTGGTATCCTTTCCAGTGGATAATGGCAGGAAGAGGTGCTTCATGAAGTTTCTCAATTAGTTGGGGCGTCGCTCTCACCTGACGGGCGTTAAATCCAAGGCTTTGGGCACCACGTTTCAAGCCTACAAGACTTGTACCTTGCGCTCCTGTACCAACAACTTCTCGAACACGAGCGATGGCAAAATTACGTTTATAATGTTTGGCAATAGTAGCAATGCACGCTGCACCACAATCTTCCTCACTGTGTTGTAGGACAATCTGATATTTCATTCTTTATTGATGACAAAATTAGCACAAGACAGTACATTCAATCTAGATGCGATTTCATGTACTGTTTTATTATTTACAATTTTATAAGGAAAGATTTTCTTTTAGTGCAAGTATCACTCAGTAGCAATTTCTAATTAATTGCTTGAGAAAAATTATTATACTTTTAAAGTAGTATAAGTATTTTTACATAAAAGTAAACATTTGGTTAAGAATAAATTAATACTTGCCAGTGCAAGTATTATGTAACATCATTAGGTAAAATCTAAATTTAGATTCATTTTTAATATGGAGGAAGATTGTGTCTGAAAACAAACCAGAAGATTTGAATTCACAAGCAGTACCATTCTTTGCCCGATTCTTGGAAGGGCAAAGCTTTGAAGACCTTTCTGATGAAGAATCAGAAGGCTTTAGCGGTGGTGGATGCACAAGCAAGAAGAATGATGAACTTGTCCAAACCTTGAAGTTTCCATCTGATCAAGAAGATGGAGTAACCAAGAAGTATCCTTCTGATAATGACGAGTACGCTGTTACTCAGAAGTACCCTTCAGATGGTGATGACACTTCGCCGATTTTACCTGGATAGCTATATAGTTTTGAGTACACCAGAGATGCAGTTTTAAAAACTATTGTCAGAATAAAAATACTGTTAGTTTTGCCAACTCCATCTAGGGGTTGGCTTCCCATTAAAATAATTCGTAATGGGCAACTCTTAGAGACGCTAAACGCGAACGCCCCGCTACGCTAACGTAATTCGTAATACTCGCCTTTGGCGAGAAGCAAGCTACGTAATTCGTAATTAAGTTTTGCAACTGCGATTTAGAAAGAGTCAGATAAACTTGCTGCTTGTTAGTTGCTCTTTACTTAAGCCCCCATAATTAGTTAAAGTTAATTTCAAGTTTTTGAAAATTTTGTTTTCTCAATAGTTGCAAAAACCGAATGAAGAGATTTTATGCACCTTGAGCGTGATGTGGTTTTATTAATTACCCACAGTGGTGATTTCTTCACAATAGATAGAGTTGCAGAGGCGGTATCAAAACGAGGGGCACAGCCATTTCGCCTTGATACTGATCAGTTTCCGCTCGCAGTCCAACTCCAGGCTAATTTCAGTAACTCTGGTAGCAATCATACACTGAAATATGGCGATGTCTTACGACAAGCTGCTCCGCATCTACGCTCCCTCAACAGCGAGCAAGTGCAAGCAGTATGGATGCGGCGTATTTGGCAACCCGATCTCGGTAAAGAATTGGCTCCCCAATTTCAAGCAGCCTGTTCTAGTGAATCACTTGCAGTTTTAGATGGCTTTTGGGACAGCATGAGGGGAGCTAGGTGGGTGGATGATTTACACCGGATAAGTGCAGCTGAAAACAAGTTACGCCAACTGCGGGTTGCATCGGAAGTAGGTCTTATCATACCTCAGACTCTCGTCACCAACAATCCTCAAGAAGCACGAGAATTTTTCCAGCAAGTTAAGGGGAAAATGATTGTCAAGCTGCTCAGACCTCTTTCTTATGGTATGCAAGCCTCCTCTTTTTTTATGTATACCAGTGCTGTTAAAGAAGAAGATTTACTTGATGCTGAAACACTGCGCTATTGTCCAGTTGTATTTCAAGAACAAATCCCCAAACACCAAGAATTACGGGCAGTGTATGTAAATGGTAATCTCTTTGTGGGGGCGCTAGATGCGTCTGAGTATGCAGCATCCACCCAGGATTGGCGACGTGATACAAAAGAGGTTATTACCTGGCAACCATATCAATTACCTGATAAACTAATCCGTTGTTTGGATGCTTTTATGGCTAGGTTTGGACTGGTTTTTGGAGCATTTGACTTCATTAAAACGCCATCGGGAGAATATGTTTTTTTAGAAATTAATCCTACAGGAGAGTGGGGGATGCTGGAGAGAGATTTGGACTATCCGATCGCAGATGCGATCGCATCTGCACTACTTTCAACTAGGGTCTTTTGAATTTTGAATTCGGAGCGAAGCAACGTGACTGTTTTAATTATTACTCACAGCCAAGACAACGAAAGTATTCCTCTAGTTATCCAAGCAATTGAAGCCCAAGGAAAGAAAGCATTTCGTTTTGACACAGACCGATTTCCCACAGAAATGCAGTTAGATGTTTACTATGGTAAAACCGAAAGAGTTACTCTGAGCGTTGATGACCAAACATTAGATTTGAATGAAGTATCAGCAGTTTGGTATCGGCGGATTGCAATTGGGTCAAAAATTCCTGACTCAATGGATAAGCAACTCAGACAAGCCTCAATGAAAGAATCTCGCATCACTATTGAGGGAATGATTGCCAGTATCAACGGGTTTCATCTCGACCCTCTGCCAAATATTCGCCAAGCCGAAAATAAGCAGTTGCAATTACAAATAGCCCGAAAGCTAGGTCTAGATACGCCACGCACCCTAACTACAAATAATCCAGTGGCAGTGAAGCAATTCGCCCAAGAATGTCACCAAGGAATAATTACAAAAATGCTCTCTTCCTTCGCTATTTACGATGAACAAGGACGAGAAAAAGTTGTGTTTACAAATCCAATTTCATCTGAGGATCTAGACAACCTTGATGGATTAAATTTCTGCCCAATGACATTTCAGGAGAAAATTCCTAAGGCATTGGAATTACGGACAATTATTGTAGGTAAGCGCGTACTGACGGCTGCGGTTGACTCTCAAGCTTTGGATAAAGCACGTTACGATTGGCGAAAACAGGGAGTCGCTTTACTCAATGCTTGGGAAACATACACTTTGCCCGGAGATGTCGAAGAAAAATTGCTCAAACTCATGGCACAATTCCGTTTAAACTACGGAGCTATTGATATTATTTTGACTCCTGATGGTCGTTATATATTCCTTGAAGTCAATCCAGTGGGCGAGTTCTTCTGGCTGGAACGCTGTCCTGGCTTACCGATTTCGGAAGCGCTCGCGGAGGTTTTAAATAATTCAGCTAATCATAATAATCACAGTTGAAGTAGTGAATTTAAAAATGGCTGATGCAAACTTACCTTCACCTGATGCTTCTTACCCCAACCGAGAGAAGGTAACTAATCCAGACTTTCTCCGCCCAGCTACACCTAATGAATTCTTGCCCCCCATTAGTAACTGGACAACTATCGGCGGCATAGTTCTCCTGATCATCTTTGCTGCTAGCATTATCCTGGCAAGCGTTCTTAAATATAAAATTACAGTCAAAGTCTCGGCGAGTGTTCGCCCTGCTGGAGAACTGCGCCTAGTACAAGCAGCAACAGAAGGAATGATTAAAAGTATTGCTGTGCAGGTAAATCAGCCAGTGAAAAAAGGAGATGTGATCGCTCTGGTAGATGATAATCGTCTTCAGACTCAAAAAAGCCAACTGCAAACGAATATTCGGCAAGCTAAACTGCAACTATCTCAACTTGATGCCCAAATTCTGGCTGGGAGCAATGCGATTTTGTGAGGTCTGGTCAAAAACAAGCGATGCCTGCGGCGGGCGTAGCCATCGCTAAAAATTATATTTAGGTACAAGGTGATTTTATTTGCAAATAAAATACTGGTTTGCACAAAAATTCATCTTGATGAAATATCTCAAAAAGATTAATAGCAAGTCATTTGACGATTTTTTATAAAAATATCTGCAATCAGCCTTTCATACTTAGTATGAATTATGTCAAAAAGTAAATTAAAGGCAAGATTAAAGTATAAAATTTATCAAGCAGCTTGGGGTTTGATAAAAGAATTAAAGATAGAACCACAAAAATTATCCCAACTTCCAGCCATCCATTGACAACGCAGATGTAAGATAATTTCTGCATTTTCTTTCAACCAAAATTTACTGTTACCCTTGATTCTTAAGTTGACAACTTGACGAATTAAACTCTCAATTGCTCCACTACCTATTGGTAGTTTTTGGTCTAGTATCTTAGCGTAATTTAAACGCCTTTCACGATAGGCACGTAAAAGGTAATTTCTCTGTGTGACCATAGTTTTACAACGCTCTCCCGTAGCTTCAGATATAAATTCATCCATCTGCCTAATTATGGTCATGGCATTACTTTTTTTTAAAGTTCTCCGTGCTTTTTTAAACCAATTATTCCGCTCCTTATCATCACTAAACGCTACATCAGCAAATTTCTGTAGCCGTTCAGTAACATGGTAAAAATCAAATAATTGATAAGTCGCATCGGGAGATTTCAATTTCTTTAAAAGAGGGGGAATATGCTTCCAAATCCATTCAGCACCGTCAGCAACTAATAAAACTTGTTTTGCTTGACTAATTCCCAAACTAATCAGATGCATTTCTAAAATTGGCAAAAAGCCTTTATAGTCTTCATAAGTGCCATCATTTACAATGTTTATTTCGCCATTTTTAACTTTTTTACCCTGTTCATCAACCACATAAATTGTTAATAATTTTGGCTCAACCCATTCCCCTGTAAAGCCGTGCTTGTTTGTTTTGAGATTTTTTCTACCTTTTTTATTAATCCTAATTCTACTCCTGCCACCATCTACAGCAATCACAACTCTCTGGTCTTTAAGTATATTCCCACCAGGTAATTTACCTTGTTGCAAGTTAGATATTTTAGTTTGACGTAAATCAATGCTGATTTGACCAAATTTATATGTCAATCGTTCAATTCGTTTAAGACTAATATTAATTCCCCAATCACCCAGGATTGTATGTGCGGCTTCAAAAGAACTAGCTATGGCACCATATTTTGTAATATCTGACCAAACTAATGGGGTCAAGCCTTCTGACATTCCTAACCATTTTAGCAAGGGGCAGAATCCAACATTAGTAGATTTATTCTTCGCTTTCTTTTCTCTTTTTTGAACAACGTATGGTAATTTAAGATTTACTACAACATTACCTACTGTTAATATTTCCCTCTTCGTATAACCGTGTCTTTGTGTGTCGGTATGCCACCATCCTTTGGTTTGATTAATTGCTGTTTGATGAGCCGACTCTGATTGAGAAAGCTTATGCAATAATATGGCGATACATTGACCCGCTAAAACTAAGGCAGCCTGTCTAATTTTTTCTTCTCTTTCTTTAACTATTTTTCCAGACCACTCCTCGATATTTTTCAAATCTAAAAGGTTAGTCACATCCTTTTGAAAATCTGATAATGAATCGGCAAAATTTAAATTTGCAGATATATTTTTTTTCATAAAGGTAGATACTTCCTATTTCAAAACTATTCCTGAAAGGAAATTTTACCTTTTTTTCTAGTAGCAACAATGTACAGAAACTTTGTTTTTGGTAGCAGGTTGTATCTTCTAAGCAATATTGCTGCAACTTTTGTATAAAATACTAAATATATACGTAAGAGTTTATTAGCGATCGCTCTCCAGGTGGGGTCATCTCACAAAATCGCATTGCTCCCATTCTGGCTTTAGATGGGCAAATAGCAGCAGAAAGCGATCGTGCCAGCCGAGTGATTGTCTCAGCAAAAGCTGAACTTAATCGCAGTCAACGCGACATCCAAGACAAGCGAATCACCTCAATTGCCCAAGTTAGGGAAGCTAAAGCCAATTTCAGGCAAGCTCAGAAGGAATTACAAAAAGCTCAAACACATTTAAAATCAGCAATAGCGAATTTCAAGTCTAGCGATGCTTCCTTAAGGGCAGCAAAAGCCAAGCGAGACAGATATCAACCTTTACTCCAAACTGGATCGATTTCTCAAGATCAATTCCAAGAAGTGCAGCTAGCTGTTGAACAACAAGAACAACTCTTAGAATCTCAAAAAGCTAATGTAGAAGAACAACAACAAGCAATCCAACAACAACAACTTGCAGTAGAAGCAGCAACAGCGAGACTACAAAGCACTTTTGTTAATCTCAATCCTAGCGATGCTAATGTGGCAATTTCTCAAGAGAAAATTGCTGCTGAAAGTGCTACAGGTAAAGTCAGTTTGGGAAAATTAAATCAAGAACGAGAGCAATTATTACAACAACAAGTAGAAATTCAAAAGCAATTTAGCCGCGATCAACAAGAACTTCAACAAATTCTCCGAGACATTGCAAATACAGTGATTCGGGCTTCGGCATCTGGTATTATCCAGGAATTAAGTTTGCGTAATCCTTCCCAAGTCTTGCGTTCTGGTGATATTGTTGCTCAAATTTCTCCCAATGATTCACCTTTAATAATTAAGGCATTAGTGCCATCTCAAGATATCCGCAAAGTCAAAGCAGGTCAAGAAGTACAACTGCGAGTTTCAGGTTGTTCCTATACTGAATATGGAACTCTCAAAGGCAAAGTCAGTGCTATTTCTCCCGATGCGATAGCGTCTGAAAATAAAGATAAAAATGCTGGGAATTACGATGTAACTATCCAGCCCGAAAAGCTAGTATTAAGTGTTGGCGATCACCAGTGTACAATTCAATCTGGCATGGAAGGCAGAGCAGACATTATTTCTTCTCAAGAAACAGTGCTACAGTTTATCCTTAGAAAAGCAAGACTTTTAACAGATTTATGATCAGTTAAGGTAAGAGACACGATGAACCGCCGTCAAGACGAAAGAAGGATTATTGTCTTGACGGCGATTCATCGCATCTTTATGAGAATTTATCGCGTCTTTATGATCTAGAATTTTCATCAAAAAACCTTAACCGAACTGTATTGAACAAACATCGCTTGACTTACGCACTATAGAAGCAGCAGTCCCATACTTCCCTTACAACTCAAAATCAAGAGTGAAGGTTTGGTCATCAGAATCCTCTTGGTTTTCGATAGTAGATGGCTCTTGAGTCATTGAAGGAAGTTTGTTATCTTCAGTATTAATCGGCATGAAAGCTACTTGTTGTGTGGGAAATGTACCCTTCCTGAAAGCAAAATAACAATCAATAATAAAGTAAAGCGTCTCTAGGTAACTCTTGCCTAGTTGCTGTGATTCGGCAAATATCCGCTCTCGGTAGCTATCTTTGATCCGAACTTTTTCTGGGGTTAAGTCAAGTTTGTCTGCCATTGTTATAACTTAAGAGATGTAGATGCTGGATTCTTACTGCTGATGGTTTTTGCCATTTCTAGAAGCCCAAAGACATTGGCTTCCACCGGGTTGTCCAGGATTTTGAAGCCATTCTTTTCTAACAATTTTTTAAATCCTGGTAAAAGGCAGCCTCCACCAATCGCCCAGATTTCATCCCCTTGGTGTTTGGCATCAAGCGTGAGATTCACCACTTTCTTCAAGTATTTTTCATACCAATCTTTCAAACAAGCGCTGTATATATCTTTGATATCAATGTCACGGCTGTATCGGGTATGCCCCATCTCTAGACAAAATCGGATTTTGGAAGCATCCCCAATTTTTCCGCCATTTAGATGTTTCATCTTTTGGGAGATATCATCGATGAGAACTTCCACACCGATGGGGTAGGCAGTGTGAACTTCTCGCTGACCCCGGTGGTAACGAGAATACAGGGTCGTACCATTGCCAAAGTCTAAAATGGTTAATTTTTTTGGTAGTGGATGCCCAAATAATGCACCCATACCCTCTAGTACAACTTTCAGCACTTCTACTTTCACGTCTGATTGTTTGCCAGCAAGTATTGGCTGATATTCTCCATTGAGTACTTTTTGTAGTTCTGATGCCAGAGCAACATCATGTAAGCTAACGACTAATTTTAAATGCCAAGCCTTACGGTGTGGAAGATGTGCCAATGCACCGAATAAAGTCAACAATGCATTATTGACTTTGTTTTCATTGTTATCAGTGTTTCGGTCAAAATAATTTCCTGTACGGAAAGCTGATTCCCCAACTGTGTAAGCACTACCGTTAAAAACTACCCTCCCTGGTACGTCTTCCATCTCGGCATTGGTTATATAGCTGGGCACACGAACTACTTCAAAGCCATCGACTAAAAGTTTTAGGCTTCCGTAACCGTTATCGAAACCCGCAGGAAAAATTTTTTGCAATGTGTGAATGTTTGACATAAAGACAAAGGTAATACACTTTGATTTGTGAAAGCTATCTGTTCAGATAATTTTGGGGAGTGGGGGAGAGAAAAATAAAATAACTACCCCTTTTTGATCCAGACTCAAGAGTTTATCATAACCCCTTGGGGGCTAAGTGGGGTACAAAATGCTAATCAGTCAAATATACCCCATTTAGCACCTATATGTACCCTATATAGGGGTTAAAATTTCAACAAAGTCTTGAGTTATTGTTGGGGTATATATAGCCCCCATATAGCCCCCAATAGGATTTTTTGAAATCTTTTTATCAATGCAGCAGAAATTAATTTAGATCATCGTTGACTCTTTGATTTATACTTTACTATCAATTTTTTGTTGAAAAGCAATTCAGTTTTGATCTTTAACTTCTTGCTGAATACGTAACTTAGGGTCACTACTTGCTGACAGGTTCAGCTTTCTCAACTGAATTATCATTCACACCCAGAGTCAATTCCAAAGGAGTTCTTTGGGGGTAAGCTTTTACCACTTGTCGATAAACTTCATAGTTAGTAGGTAGCGTGTTCTGAGTATTACCCACTCCATAAGTCAGTTTGTACTTTACATTTTTGACCAATTCAGGTTTGCTTGCCTCTTCTGGAGATTTTTTGCGTTGTTCAACTTCATCAACACTTGGCCGCGGAGGTAAAGTAGGCCACCATAGCCCTCGATCATCTGGGCCAATTACTTCTCCCGGTGGTTTTACTCCATTTCGATTCAGCACCGAAGTAGTAGCAAAGGTTTCAATGTGGGGTCGTGGTTCACTAGTTAGGTTATTGGCATAATTAACTTGCCAGGTGTAACTGGTGAGTGCTGTAGCTTCATACTGTTCAGCAGTAGTAGTACTGCAACTAGTTAATGTCAGTGCCGTTAGTGCAGTTATTATTGAGGGTAAAAATCTTATTTGCATTATCAATCGTAAATATCTTTTACCAATCACTCTTCAAAAGGTAGTGTGCCATCATTGCTACCAAGGTGAAGGAATCGATGTTGTAGAAAGCACTTCTCCCGTAACAATCTAATCGCCATTTGCCTATTTTGAAGGAATGACTTTAGGAATGCTGATTGCCATACTAAATGTAGTTTCAGTTATCATCACTGCTTTCAACTAATAAAGCTTCAAGCTCTACTAATATTTTTTGTAATCGCTTGTGCTGATTGGGATTATCCCAAACCTTTGATTTTTTTACTTTACTGTAGGCTTCATCTATCTTCTTTTTTAAAGAAGATGATTTTTTATCTGTATTTCCAGGCGTGTTTGCTTGAATTTCAGCAAGACGCTCTTTAATTTGACTTAAAGATAAATTATTTTGAATTGCATCAGACAGTAATGATTTACGTAGGGCTTCATCCCTAATCCGCGCAATTACTTTGGCTTTAGTATACTCGATTACTCCTGAGCGGAGAGCTTCCATAACATCTATAGGAAGTTTTAATAATGGGAGACGATTGGTTCTAAAACTTTCGGGGGAAAACTTTCCGATTGTGTTAAATACCTCAAGTAGAGACTGCCATTCTTGACTGTGGATAACGTTATCCACACCCTCTCGTTCTGGATGAGCTGCTGATTGAAGTAAAGCAACTATTGATTCTGTGGTTTGATTAAGTTTTAATCCTAAGAGAGCAACAATACTCTCTGTTTCCTCAATTGGGTTTAAGTCCTCTCTTTGGAGATTTTCCGAGAGTGCTAGTTCAAGTGCTTCAACATCTGTCATTTCCCTAATAACAGCAGGTACAAACTCTAATTGAGCAGTTTTAGCCCCTTGGAAACGACGTTCTCCTGCAACTAGTTCGTATTTCCCATCCTTTTGAGGACGGACGAGAAGGGGCTGAAGAATTCCATGCTGTTTAATTGACTCTACTAACTCAAGCATGGCTTGAGGAGCAAAGTAGCGACGAGGTTGTTGATGTGGTAAAACTATTTGTTCTATTGGGATAAGGAAAGCAGCGCTACTATTGTCTACTGCTTCTTCAACTCCAAATAAAGCATCGACTCCTTTAATTTCATAAGGTTGACTAACACGCTTCTTCATACTCATGGCAACGTCTCCAAACTGTGAGCAATCTGTTTGAGAATAGTGACAGATGGATGCTTAGAATTGTAAAGTGCTAACGGTATATGCTCTTGGGCTGCATCAGCAAAAGCTACGGATCGAGGAATAGCTGGATAAATGGTACCAATCTTAGATAGAGAATTAGTAATTGACTGTAAGCTTTGGGAGCCTTGTCCAGTTCGGTTATCGTACATGGTTGGAACTACTCCAGCAATCTGTAATTTTCGATTTGCCCGAGAACGGACACGCGCAATCGTTGTTAACAATAGTTCTGTTCCTTTTAAAGCTTTATATTCAGTTTGAATAGGAATGAGTACGTGTGTGGCTGCCACCAAGCTAATATAGCTAAGAATACCGAGACTTGGTGGACAATCAATTAAAATGAATTGGTATTGTGCGATAACTGGTTCAAGAGCCTCCTTTAGTCGAATATCTCGCATATCTGCGACAACAAGTTCTAATTCTGCGCCACTTAAGTTAATGTTCGCGGGGGCCATATCCATACCATGTATATTCTGATGAATTGGTAATGGTTCTTCTAAGAGAATAGCTTCATAAACTGTCTTATCTAGTTCAGATGGCTCTAATCCCATAAAAGTAGTTAGTGAAGCCTGGGGGTCCATATCCACTAATAAAACGCTTTGCTGACTTTGAGCCAAATGGTAGCCTAAATTCATTGTCAGAGTAGTTTTGCTGACACCACCCGACTGATTAAAAACTGCAATGACTTTGCTCATTAACTGAACAGAAATAATAAAGACATCAACTTAACAATATCGGTATCAGTCACATACTGGCAAAAGAAACTTACATTCAGTAGATCGAACTTTAACATTTCAACTATGATTTTGCCCTTTCTATGATTGCTAACTTTTTCAGTCTCCAAGCAATGGTTTATCTGGTGTCAGCCCCACTGCCCCGGCTTTTAAGCTTGAACTAGGGTGAGTTTTCGATGACACTAATATTGAATATCTAATTTAGTATTTATGTACTAGAATAGCTAAACTTCCAATATTATAATGATGTGCGGCATCTGATGATAAGCAATGTCCACTCCCCCTAATCTTTCCCCTCAACAAGTAAGCGCCTTTCCTCAAAACGAAACAATCACCGGAGTCGTAGAACGCCTGACTTTTTACTCTGCTGAATCGGGTTACACTGTGGCAAGGCTGACCCGTCCCCGTAGCAACGAACTGACAACAATTGTTGGTTCCTTTGCCAATATTCAACCAGGTCAAACTCTACAGCTAACTGGTTTCTGGCGGGATCATCCACAATTTGGCCCCCAGTTTCAAGTAGTCAACTACAAAGAAACCAAACCAGCTACTCTCACTGGAATTGAAAAATACTTGGGTAGTGGGCTGATTAAAGGTGTTGGCCCAGTCACAGCAAGACGGATTGTTGCTCACTTCGGGCTAGAAACCCTGGACATCATCGAAAACCAAATTGACCGACTTATTGAAGTCCAGGGTATTGCCAAAAAACGGATCACTCTTATTAAAAACGCCTGGTTAACTCAGAAAGCGATCAAAGAAGTAATGGTGTTTCTCCAGGGGCATGGCGTTTCTACCACTTATGCTGTAAAGATTTACAAGCAATATAAGGATGAAGCAATCGCTACTGTTACCAAAAACCCCTACCAGCTAGCAGCTGACATCTACGGTATTGGCTTTCTGACTGCTGACAAGATTGCGAGAAATATAGGAATTGCGCCTGACTCAGAATTTCGTTACCGTGCGGGGATTATCCATTGCCTAAGTGAAGCTGCCGAAGATGGTCACTGTTACTTAGGGCTTGCTGAATAAGTTCCTCAAGCAAATCTAGAAGCCACACAGCTTGCAAAATAATCGTTTCATCGCTCAGTTTCCAAATTTACCCAGCGATCGCTAACGATTGTGCAAGGGTTTTGAGACTCTAGATGTTATAGCCTTGCACTTGTTTGGTCAAAAAAAGCCTGAAACCATTACTTGGTCTACATTAAGCTTCTATTCAGCAAGCCCTACTTACCACAAAGCGAACTGATTGAGTCGGTAATCAAACTACTGACTACCGAATCTCATCAGCCCACAGAAGAAGCAATTGCACAAATCATCAAAGATATGGCTCTAACAGATACCATCTGTGGGGCCAGGTCAAATACTCGCTGATTTGATTAATTCTGGTCGTGTGCCAGTAGTGCGGTTGACTCAGGTATTCCGCCAAGCTCAAAACTTGTGCAATTATCACTGCTGCTCACCAAATTAATCGAGGAATTTATCCCACAATTGAGCCGATATCTGATAGTCCCATGTCCGACTGTATTTGGCACGGCGGCGGACATCAGCCCGAACATGGTGTACAGGCAATCTGCGAGTTGATTACCGATTTGATTCCACGCTTAGGTTTTAATCCTGCTACTGATGTGCAAGTACTTTGTCCAATGTCGCGGGGCTTGGTAGGGACTCGCAACCTTAATACTGTGTTGCAGCAGTTGATCAACCCACCCAGCCCCAACAAGGTGGAGATTAACAGAGGTGGGAATTTGTTGCGCGAGGGCGATGTCTGCGACAAGCCGCTAAGAGCGTCTACGCATCATCCAGCTAACCAATGACTACAACCGTGAAGTTTTCAACGGCGACCTGGGGATTATTCAAAGCATTGATACTGTCGAGCAGGAAGTTACAGTACTGTATGGTGAGCGGACTGTGGTTTACGATTACGCTGACCTGAATGAAATTGCCCTTGCCTGGAGCATTTCGATTCATAAAAGCCAAGGCTCAGAATATCCGGTGGTGATTCTGCCAATCTATATGCAGCACTATAGAACCCATTTGACATCTAAGAAGGTGCTGCAAGCCTCTTAATCATTAGCCTGATGAAGCAGATATTGAGTTTGGCAGTGGCACTAACCAGGGTTCGTTCAAAGTTCTTAACCAGAATTTTACAGCGCTCCATCCAAGCATTGGAGCGTTCGATCACCCATCTAGCTATTGCCGGAACAAATCCAGATTTTCCTTGTGCCGCTTTCTCTTGTTTTGAGGGTTTCGTAGAAAGTTGAAACTGAATTTTGGTCATGATCTCTGGGTAAATTCGCTCTAACTCCTGAGTCAAATATTCTGGGTGATACCCATGATCTAGCAGGATAGTAATCTTGGGAATATCGATAGGTTTTGACTTGAAGTAGTCGATGTTGAGAGTAAACATCTCAATTAATCCGGCATCATCCGAGACATTGGCGCGAGTACAGAGCGTAAAAAAGGGAAACCCAAGGGTGTCAATAGCCAAATGCCTTTTAATACCGTTGGTGGCTTTGTAGAAGCAAAAACCTTTCGACTCCACACTGGCGTTGCAGGTATTTTTCACTGCTTGGGAGTCAATGATGATCAATGTCGTCCAGTGCGGTTTTTTTTTTACCTGTTCACGCACTTGTCCATGTAAGACACTCATCAGTTCCTCAAATACCCCGGCTGCTCGCCACTGTTTGTAGTGCCAATATACAGTGGAATAAGGGGGGAGGTCTTTAGGTAAGTCTTGCCAATTGCATCCATTTTTTAGTTGATAGAGAATTCCATTGAAGATATCTCGCTTTGGCCAGTTGGTCGGTCGAGTCTGCTTCTTAGTCGGTAATATCTCTTGCAATAAGGGTTCAAAAATTTCCCATTCTGCATCAGTGAGGTTGCTGGAATACGCCATTAGTATTGGATTTTAGATGCTGAGGAGTACCTTAATTCAAAACCTCACAAGATGTCAAATGGGTTCTATATGATGTTGACCCGGAACCTGTTTTACACTCTTGTTGACCCGTGCCAAGAAGTTAGCGATCGTAGTTGGCGCAAAAAAAGCGATCTCTCTAGCGGTGCGCTCTACTGATGACCAACAAAGGTACACAAGGTTAAAGCAGAGGTTACTTCAGGCAGGACTGAATTGTTAAAAATAAAAAAGTTTATCAAATTATTTGATTTATACTTTTAAATTCCCTGGGTTAAAAAAAGCGTTGAGTTTGTATGTCCAGCCTCAGTTCAGACATGGTTCGCATCTATTTGCAAGAAATTGGTCAGTATCCTTTATTAAAGCCAGAGGAAGAAATCGCTTATGCAAGACTTGTACGAGAAATGATTGTCATTGAGCAATCTAAAAATGAACTCACTCAACAGCTAGACCGCGAACCAACTTTGACTCAATTAGCCAACGCTGTTGAAAAAACCGAAGCACAAGTCCGAGCAGCACTACACCTTGGTCAAAAGGCTAAACAAAAAATGGTGACAGCTAACTTGCGACTGGTAGTATCTGTTGCCAAGAAATACCAGAACCGCAATTTGGAATTTTTAGATTTGATCCAAGAAGGAGCAATTGGTTTACAACGGGGTATAGAAAAGTTTGATCCCAATCGGGGTTATAGACTCTCAACTTACGCCTACTGGTGGATTAGTCAAGCTATAACAAGAGCAATTGCAGAACAATCCCGCACTATTAGATTGCCTGTTCATCTCACTGAAATACTTAATAAAATTAAAAAAGTGCAGCGAGAAAGCTTTCAAAAACTCGGTCGTCATGGCACTGCTGAAGAAATAGCTGCATCATTAGACATCAGCCCCGATAAGCTTCGAGAATATCTCAGTGCTTCTCGTACAGCCATTTCTTTAAATAAGAAAGTCGGAGATGAGCAAGAAACAGAATTGGGCGAAATTTTAACAGACGTTGGTGTTTCACCAGAAAAACTCCTTACCCAAGAACTTCTATCGCAAGACGTAGCTAAATTATTAGAACCACTGACACCAATTCAACGTCAAGTGTTGACTTTAAGCTTTGGTCTGGAGAACGATCAGCATTTTAATCTCGCTCAGATTGGCCAACAGCTAAACCTCAGTCGAGAGCGCATTCGTCAAATCCAGGTCAAAGCTATAAGTATTCTCCGCCATCGACAAAACGACATGCAAGAGTATTTATTTGAATGAACCATTATGTAAAAATAAGTTGTACAAATTTCAGTAGACCGAAAAGTTTGACATAGCTGCTATATCTGCCCCTTTTTTGGTGCAAAATGTGAGACCATCACACTCTTGTTTGAGTAAAAAATAAGCTGATGTATCTAATGAATACATCAGCTTTTGACTTATCCCAAGATTTCAATCACAGCCGCTAGAATAGCTGGTGCTTTGTCTGAAACTGGAATGAATATCCGCTTTTGCCAGTTGATGATCTCGGTGAAGCAACCTACAGCTAAGAGTCGCTCTGCCAGTGAGATAGCATTAACCAGTTCTATGCGAGGTTCATTAGCAACGAAAGAACGTCGCAAGGTTACACCACCTGGCAACTGCTGTGTATATCTCTCGTTGAGTACCAGCGGAACCAGTTCTTCTGGAGAAAGCAGCTGGTTCCTGAGTCCAAGTTGTTCGCGCACAGTTTGGATGTCGGAAGCATTCACCACCCGACCGAGAATCTTTTGTCCATCGCTGGTTTGCAACCGGAAGACTCGACTATTTTGCTGTGGTAGGATTTTCCAGATGGGCAACAAAATACCAGTTACCAAATGCAGGTAATCGGTAGTGAACTTGGGTAATTCGTTTACTTCAGTAGACCAAGCAGCAGTAAACGCATCAATAGAAACTTGGCCCCATGTGGAAGATTCCAAGTCTTGGACTGGTACGCGAGTTTCTTTCTGTGGACGAATCAGCAAAACTCTTGGGACAACTCCACCATCAGCGTCGTAGATGCTATGCGTCGGAATTGACACAGCAGCATTACCAGACTTGGAGTTGATCATGAGCTTTCCTTGATATTGAGTGGCGAACTCAAGCATCTCTTCAGCAGTTCTGATGTTATTGTTCTGAGTGCGTTCTATCTTGAGATAGTTCGTTACGCTACCTGTGGCAGGGTGGGTGTACACAGCTTCCTGGCTCTCAACAGTAAAGCGTTCAGCCCGTAAAGTTTCCACACCCATCTCATAGACACCATTTGCGATCGCTGCTTCAATCTGTTGACTTAGCAACAACTCAAAACGCTCGAAAATGATGTTTTGCATATCGATGCGTAAAGCCAGCAGGCGATTAAGGAATTGCCGCAATGGGGGCAAGTCGATCTTCATCCCGCCTTCGTGGGAAGTCAGCGATAAACCCGTCATTTGCTCGAATTTCCCCAAAGACACTTCGTAAAATCGACCTTGAAATATTTGCTTGAACAGTTCGTACAAGGCATACTCTGCATACTGAGATTCAAGGTTATCCTTAGCCTCAAATATCCCATTGCCACCCGTCTGCCGTTGACCACGAGTAAGAGCGCCCAAGCTATCGAGCCTTCGGGCAATGGTTGAGATAAAGCGGCGTTCACCGATGACGTTAGTGGTAACAGGTCGGAACACGGGTGCTGATGCTTGGTTGGTTCTGTGCGATCGCCCTAAACCTTGAATTGCATTGTCTGCCCTCCAGCCGGCTTCAAGCAGATAGTGCGATCGCCGTTTACGATTCGCAGCATTTAGATCAGCATGATAACTCCTGCCTGTGCCGCCGGCATCACTGAAAATGAGGATTTGCTTGTCACCCTGCATAAACGCAGCAGTCTCAGCAATATTTGCCCCACTACCCCGTGAATCAACGAACAAACGTCCAGATTCATCTTTCAGAACTCGCTTGCTGCGACCAGTTACTTCGGCAATTTGTTTGTGACCGAAGTGCCACAGCAATTGTTCTAATGCGCCGGGGATGGGATCAAGGCTTGCTAACTTATCGACTAACGCATCTCTCAAGGCTACAGCTTCTTGGGAAATAACTGGAGAGCCATCAGCGTCAAAGACTGGCTCGGATCTTTCTTCTCCATCCTCGCCAGAATGAATGGAATGCAGATGAATGGGGAAAGCACTCATCAGGTAATCCATAACGTATTCCCGTGGGGTCAAGTCAAGATTGAGATCCTTCCATTCGTCAGCCGTAACTTCATCAAGTCGTCGTTTCAAAAGTTCTTCATTAGTCGAAACTATTTGAATGACAATTGCAAGACCTTGGGCTAGATCCTGCTCAATCGCTTTGATCAGGGTAGGGCATTTCATCCCTGTCAGCAGATGATTGAAGAATCTTTGCTTGTGTGACTCAAACTGCGAGTTGGCAGACATCTTAGCAGCACGATTGTACGTTTTTACGCCAGAGATATTACAAGCTTCTAACGCTTTTTCTAAATTATTATGAATAACCTGAAAAGCATCGGAGTAGCTGTTATAACTCCGTTCCTGCGTGGGCGTTAAATCAATGTAGAGAGTTTGATACTCAACTCCCTCGAATGAAAGGCTCCGCGCCAGATACAGTCCCAAAGCCTTGAGATCCCTGGCGACCACTTCCATCGCAGCGATACCACCGCCCTCAATGGATTCCACAAAATCCTCACGGGAGGTAAACGGAAAATCTCCAGTCTGCCAAAGCCCCAGACGATTTGCATAAGATAGGTTAGAAACCTTCGTCGCTCCAGTCGCTGATACGTAGACAACCCGTGCCTGCGGTAATGCGTTTTGCAACCGCAGCCCAACAATGCCTTGCTGGGATGCTGCAACCATACCGAGTTTACCCTCTTGAGCCATTGCGTTACCCATCGCGTGGCACTCGTCATAGGCGATCGCTCCCTCAAAGTCCTTGCCTGCCCACTCAACGATTTGCTTAAGCCGACTTTTGCCGTTCTTTTGGGATCGTAGAGTTGAGTAGGTGCAGAATAGGATGCTTTGGGTAAACGGGATTGGGTCGCCTAGCTTGATGTTGCCCAGATCAATAATGTCCTTTTCGCTACCGCCTAACGCACACCAATCACGTCTTGCATCCTCAATCAGTGCAGAACTCTTTGATACCCAGATTGCTTTTCTTCGTTCCTGACACCAATTATCGAGGATAATGCCAGCTACCTGTCGCCCCTTACCAGAACCCGTGGAATCGCCCAAGAACCAGCCACGACGAAATTTGACGGCATTTTCCTCGCCCTGAGCCGCAACAGTCACATTATCCCAAGAATCATCCACAATATAAGACCCAGACAAAAATTCACAGTGCGCCTGACCTGCGTAAATAACGCTTTCAAGCTGTGCCTCTGACAACAAGCCTTGTGTGATAATGTTGCCAGGAAGATGCGGTTTGTAAGTGGGTGCTGGTGGCGAGACAAGTGCTAGGGCTGCACTTTCACAAAGAAGCGAGGGGTGAGGTAAAGCGTCCTTGATTCTGATTCGTTGTGGGCGATATGTTTCGTATAGGGTGTCTTTCAAACCCTCACTAGCCGTCCACTCGATAACCTCATACTCCAGCACTACTATGTCGTCTGGAAGAGAGGAAACTGTTTCTGGTTGTGCAACTGTAGTACGCTTTGGCAATTGAACAACAATTGCCTTCGCCGTAGCAGCTTTGACATCTGAGCGTTCCCACGGAGATCGCTGTGGTAATTGCTCAATCAACGCCAGCAGTTCGGGCAAGTCCAAGGTTTCAGAAATACAGGGGATTTGCCTGTGATTATCAGCCGGAACTTTATCAATTACTGTGATTCTGGTGTCGATTTGTGTACCATGTTTTGAGTACACCTTGCCGTTAACCCCGATCGACATTAAAACTCGTGCTTCCGAGTGCCACCGAACAAAAGTCTCGCGCCAAGTGGGATTATTAGGTGAGAACCAGTTGGCAGTAATTGTTACGAGCCGTCCACCGTCAGCCAGTCTTTGCAATGCCGAGTTGATGTGGCTCTTAGTTGCGTCGGGGTTGCGACTGTTGATTTTGGGAGATGCACAGAAAGGTGGATTCATCAGCACAACTGAGGGCTGAGTCTTGCCAACCAGATAGTCGTTAATTTGTTCCGCGTTTACTGAGAATAATGGTGTACCAGGGAATAATCGCCGCAGAATCTTACTTCTATCGGGTGCAAGCTCGTTGAGCATCAGACTTGCGCCTTGTAGTTTAGCCATTTGTGCTAACAAACCAGTCCCGGCTGATGGCTCCAGCACCAAATCAGTAGCTTGTATAAATCCTGCTTTCGCTACCAGATAAGCAAGCGGCAGAGGGGTCGAGAATTGCTGAAGCTGTACTGATTCTTCACTACGGCGTGTTTGCGTCGGGCAGAGGGCTACTAACTTCTCCAATTCCAATAATACTGTTAGCGGCGGTTCTAATAAAAGCTTGTAACCTTTTTGACGCAGATATAATATTTGCGCCACTTCCACAGCTTCGTAAGCATCTTTCCATTGCCATGTACCCTCTGCCGCAGTACCGTGAAAGTGGCGATTCATTTGGGCTTGAACAGTTTTCGTGTTCAGGGGGCGATTTTCAAGTAGTGGTTTCAAAAGCTCTTGAGCGACACTTAATATTGATTGCCCATAATCTAATATTGTTTGGAAGTCGAACAGAAAACCTTGGGTGAAAAGTTGCTGTACCATTGCATTACTCACAATATTATTTTTTCACTCTTGCTATGGCGAAGCCTTTCTCTTATTAATAAATGAGGCAATTACCAAGAAGGGGAAAAGGGGAATGGGAAAGGGGGAAAGGGCACAGAATTTAGAACTTTTCCTCACAAGGTAGAAAGCCCCTGTCTTAATTGTGGAGAACAAAAAAAGAAGATTTTTTAGACATGTAGTGCAAGAACTTAGCAGCGTCTTTATTTGAAACAAGAGCTTTTAAGTTACTGGTTCCCTTTCCCCTTTCCCCTTTCCCCTTGTTCATTAGTCTCATTTAAACTTTTAAACATTCAGACATTTATGAAGAAGGGAAAGGGGGAAAGGGGAAGGGGAAAAGGTAAAAACCTCGCCCCTCTTGTGGCGCGAAATAATCCAAATTTTATGGGGAAGGTAAAAACCTCGCCCCTCTTGTGGCGCGACAATCATCATCCCTTTCCCCTTTCCCCTTTCCCCTTTAACCTTTTCCCTTTTATTCTTCGGTGATCAGCCGAAGGTTAAAAAACGAATTAGCCAGCTTTACGCGGTCTGCCTGGCTTGCGCTTCCCTGAAGAATTTACATCAGCCTTTTTAGTTTTCGGTGATTTGTTGGCAGTATTGTTAGCTTTATTTGAACGAGTAGTACGTTTTGGTTGTGGTGAAATTTCTTCAACTGGAGGCAGTAATCTCAATGTAGGGAATGAGAGAATAACTGCTTCGTTACTGGTACAATGAATGACTTCATCCTCTAACATCCAAGGATCTGGCAATTTCTCAAAAGTCTGAACTTGTGGTGTGATTATTTCTGATACTGATGGAATTGTAGAAGCCGCTATAATTAGATTGCTAACCGAAACCACATTACTAGCGTAAGCAGCCGATACAAATAGTCCGTTAATGAACTGGAAGATGATGAGAGTAATAAATGCCCAAAAGATAGCTACGATTGCCAAAGTAAGTAGAGATTGCATATCCATGATTATTCCTCAACTAAGTATTTGTATTTTTCAATTGATTTACGCAAAGCGTCTTCGAGCCTTGTCCAAATGTGAAGCGAATTTGAACATATCCTCTTTTCAAGAGAGGATTTCACTCTAAATTTAGCGTAGCGTCTCTTTGATTTAATCTAACCAAATTTTTTATTACCTTAAAATTTAGTTACAAAATAAAGCAGGTTTTAGTATTTACCTATTTGAAGATTTCAAGTATTATATTTATAAATATATTTGACAAATATGAGTATTAGTCTAAGTCTAGAATTAAGATTTGATTTATTAGCTAATTTCTGAAATCAAACATTTTACTCAAACGAAAAAAAGTATTCGTATGCCCAGCCCAACTACGGACTTAGTTCGTTCCTACCTCAAAGAAATCGGACGCTACCCTCTGCTAACTCCTGAGCAAGAAATTACAAATGCAAGGGCGTTGCAGCAAATGATGGCGATTGAAGAACAGCGATCAAACCTCGCACTTCAACTAAACCGAGAACCAACTGCAAGAGAATTAGCTACCTTGCTTGGGCAAACCGAAGCTGAAGTACAGTCAATCGTTCAACAAGGTCAAAAAGCTAAACAGAAAATGGTGACAGCTAACCTACGGTTGGTGGTTTCTGTTGCCAAAAAATACCAGAACCACAATTTAGATTTTCTCGACTTGCTCCAAGAAGGGGCACTGGGACTGCAACGAGGAATCGAAAAGTTTGACCCTAACAAAGGCTACAAACTATCAACCTATACTTATTGGTGGATTACCCAGTCAATAACACGTGCTATAGCAGATAAGTCTCGCACTATTCGTTTACCAATTCATATCAACGAAAAGTTAAACAAAATCAGGAGAATACAGCAGCAACTGTCTCAGTCTTTGGGTCGTCCTCCAGTTGTAGCAGAAATTGCCGAATCGTTGAATCTATTGCCAAGCCAAATAAGAGATTACCTTCAGGTTTCCAAGTCTCCAGTTTCATTAGAAATGCGAGTGGGAGATGAGGGTGAAAGTGAACTAGTCGATATTTTGCCGATGGATAGCATTTCCCTAGATGAGCAAATTACTCTTGAGCTTTTACACCAGGACTTGAGCGAGTTGCTGGCATTGCTTAAGCCAAGGCAACGAGAAGTATTGACTCTACGTTTTGGATTGTCAGATAATCAGGAATTGACTTTGAGTCAAGTTGCAAAGCGCCTAAATCAAAGCCCGGAGACAATTCGTAAAACTGAACATCAAGGTTTAAAAATTTTGCGCTCTCATCAAAACAAGATTAAAGACTATCTTCTTAATTAAGACTAACTAAGGGTTATTGGACTCTAGTTTCATTTATATAAGTCGAACTCGCTAATTCAAAGGCTGGAAACAAATCGCCACTACCTTTTTAGATGCCTCCAATTGCGGCTGTCAGGAGTGCGATCGCGTATTCGCACTTTCCGGCGGCATCGCCTCTGCTTAATTCCCGGCGAAAAACCATCAGATTATCAGACCAAGTAGCAAGTTACAAGTCGCAAGTATACCGATAACTGAAATCATGGGCTTGAAACAAGGACACTTTATGTCTGGCACTACATGTATTGACATAATTCTTTTTTTGAAGTGGGATTGTATTCCACAACTGAAGTTTTTTATCTTACTTGCGACTTGCGACTTGCGACTTGCGACTTGCGACTTATTTTTGTCACTGTTTCAATCAAATGGTGCATGAATATATTGATGCCCAGAAACTATCCTTATAAATAGAACACCGAAGAAAGAACCGATGCCCAGCAAAACTATTGAAGTCCGAGAGTACACCGTCAGAGCGCACAAGCGGGAAATTCATACTCGCGTTTTCAACTTTGTGTGTAAGCAGTGTGAACAACCCACACAACGAGAAACTTTTGGTGTGCGACCTCTATATTGCGAGAAATGCCGTCCGCCACAACCTCCCAAGCAGTCGAAAGTAGTCCCTATAGGCAAGAGGAAACCCAGAGCGATGACTTATGAGAGTGGTAAAGACATAGCCGGATGATTTTTTGTCTCAAGGGTGAATGAAGCAGTGCGCTCATTCGCCCAAGCTAACTCAAACTGGTAAAAAGTAACTCTAATAAATTCACATTAGGCGAAACTACATAACTGTTGAGCGCATTCTGTGGCTGACTGGATTACAGCGTGAAATAATAGCAAGAATGATCCCGTCAGAGGCAATTTAATAGAATATTGAAAGCAGAAATGCGCCTGCTGGCTCGTTGTACAGTCCCATACTCATCAACGTCATTGATATTAAACCTGGACTGACAAGAATAGAAAACGCTATGGCTAAAATAATCTAGCTATTGCTAGATGCGATAATCCTCAAAAACGCTATAGGCTACATACAATTGTTGAGTAGAAAGATTCGCTTGTGGATGCCATAGTAGAAAGATCGCACACACTTAAACAAGCCTTGGTTGATTTTGTCGCTTATGCTGACGGCGAACTAGCACAAGCACTCGACATTTATGCAGCTGCACAGATGCCTAGCGGTAATCGCGATCGCACCCAACAACAAGTAATCATTGACAGGTTTATTACAGAAGGGAAAATTGGCGATCGTTCACCCATAGAGTTATTTATCGCCAGTCATGCAGATTTGTCACAGAGCGATCGCAATCTACTGAATAGCTGGCATCGTAGTTTTATTGGTTTATTTACTATCACCCAGATTTTACCTGATGGCTTAGAACTCATGAACTGGCTGACAGCTAAACATTACATAGTTTTGACAGCTAAAAATTACATTGTCAAGTCTAACAGCCCTGAAAAACAACCAGCTATATCTCGTTTCAAGCTAGGAGAGATTTTACTAACACGCATTTATCCTCTTACTGATAATGAGTGGATATTTTCTGGCTCTCACACATTTATGGGTAAACTCGGTAAGCCAAAACTCGCCGTCGCCATTGGAAATTTTAAAGATAATTATAAAAGTCATCTTTACAGCGATGCTCCCGACTTGCTAGAACAAGCATGGCAGTCAATAGAGCAATATCATCAGCAGTTTGTTGAGTTTTTTGGGAGTGATGAAGTTACATTACCAGGATACCAACTTAATAAAAAGATAACTGAATTTCAAGAAATTATCACCGATAAATATCTCAAAGCGGTGGGACTTTATAGTTCTAAATCTTTGAATGAAATAGTAGCAAAAGCTGGTATTGGCGCAGAACAAATTATCGCTGCTGCTAAAGAATTTGGGATTAATACTAATGCTGCTTCTCAAATATTGGATGGGAAAAACAGTAAGCAAAAAATGGTTGCGCCGAAAGTAGATTTACCTGCTGAACTCAAGAAAGCAGAACAAGTCACAGCCATTTGTCACCCACGTTGGGGATTGATCTTTTTACCAACATATACTAAATTCACAACTATATTATTAGCTGATGATTGGCAAAGTATTGAAGGTGCAGCAAAACTAATTCGTCACTACTTGGAAGATAAAAATATTAATGCTTATATTTGGTATCGGTTAGCACAAAAATATCCTACTCAATTAGAAAAATTCTTGCAAGATTTCTTGAAACGTCCTGAGTTTAGCCTGAGCAATAATTTAGATAAAATTTTGCAAGAGTATGGTAAATCTATCGAGCCAGAATTACCAGAAATTGCTAGTGTTCCTTTACATCTACATAATTTATTTCAAGAAGCACTTACAGAAGTGAATAAATCTAAACCCAAAGGTAAAGGACAAAAACAACCAGCGAAAGGTTTTCAAAGAGCTTAGTTTAATATTAAGTGCATCTCAAATCCAGGTAAGTAAGTCGGAGAAAAAATTTATAATTATGTAACAAACAGTTAAGCAGAAAAATGAGAGCTAACTTTTACACTTTGTGTACTGTAATTTCCCTTCTCTCCTTTTGCTCCTTTTGTTTGAACTCCATCAATCACAGCATAAGGCTTGCGTCTAATTCATCCTCTACTTGATACATTATCTGTATTTACTTATCTTTACACAAGTCAATGATGGGGTACTCTCTACTACCGCCTTGTCTAGTTGACAGCGTAAGCGTTTGGCTGTAAGTTTGACGGTTAATTTACACTACACTGCCACCAGCCAATGACAGGGCAAGGGTTTTAGTTAACATAGAAATTCCCCTGACAAAAGCAAATCAACTATGCCCAAGACTTGGAACATCAAGATAGATAACTATTTTCAAGCCAACCCAAACTGCATCATCGCCACCGCCCATGTAGACTCGTTCCCCACAGACCTCCCCTTAGAACCGAACATCCGCGAACCGAACCGCAAAAGCGCGACCTACAGACAAATCTTCGATTCACTGACAACCGAACCTGGAAAATTCTTCTCGCGTCACAGTGGAATCGTTCTGTCAGCGAATATTGCTAAACCTGTCAAGAACAAAACTGAACTAGAGCTAGAAGTAAAAGAAGCTAACGAGGGGGGTAGCGATGGCATTATCAACGGTGGCCACACAGTTTTAGCCTTTGAGCAAGCGAAAAATTACAAATATGACCTAACCGAAGCTAGAGTAAAAGTTACGATTCACATCGGATTGAGTGAAGAATCAGCCAAAGATATAGCCCTAGCTTCAAATACTACAACGCCAGTAGATTCTCGCTCCAAAGTCAACGCTAGGGGTGATTACAAATTCATCAAGCAGTATTTAGCCCAGTTAGAACAGAAGGAAGATAGGAAATTCCGCATTGCCTATTACCAAAACCAAAGCGGCGCTCCCAGAAACGCCCAGTGCAATGTCACCCATTTGCTCAAGCTCCTTTACTGCCTCGACAGAAATAAATACAACCCCGACGGCAATAAACGAACCAAACACCCAGCAGGGATGAGTCTTCCAAGTAACATCACAGACGCAGAAAGGGAAAGATTAACCGCCTTGCTGCCTCTCTTGACTCATGCTTTGTGGATAGAGCAAAGACTCTATGAAATAATCCAAGACTATATCAGCAACCCCAGAAGAAAGGGTGCTAACGACCTAGCATCAATTGATATACGTAAAACGACGTTATTACCTGACAGCAAGTATTCATTCGGGTTTGGTGCGCCAACTGACCTGGCATTACCAATAATTGCGTCCTATCGGGTATTTTTGGATAAAGACTATAAATGGATTCTGCCGTTTAACGAATTTGCTGAAGATTTCCTGCAACACTTGTGGACGAATTATTTCCGCAAATACTTGGTGTCAGAGAAAACAGCAGGTAATACAGTGGGCACAAAAATCAGCCGCAATCAAGAGATTTGGGAAAGTTTGTATATCTCGGCGCAAAGTTATCTAAATCAGCACTTGGTGAAAATAGTCAATTCCAGTAAATCTAAAGAATTAAAGCTAACACCAGGCTAAAAGTTAATAGGAGCAAAGGAGCGGTAAATAATCGCTCTTACATTACTCTGGTCAAAAAAATCTGAGCCAAGTTTTAAAAAACAGACAGAAAATGGGTTTTGAGCTTCATACGTTGAGTTAGTGTATGCTTGTTAATGTATAAATCTAATCTTATTTTACGTTCAAATGTCTATTCCTGAAATTACCCAAAAACTTTTAACAGCCAAAGAAAACAAGGGGCTG
Source organism: Desmonostoc muscorum LEGE 12446 (assembly GCF_015207005.2). Classification (GTDB taxonomy): domain Bacteria; phylum Cyanobacteriota; class Cyanobacteriia; order Cyanobacteriales; family Nostocaceae; genus Nostoc; species Nostoc muscorum. Next base: position 100,424 of record NZ_JADEXS020000003.1, on the reverse strand, counting down.
ACTTTTGCAGAATTAGCAGAAGTTCTGCAATGTAATGAAGTATGGATTGCCTCTGTAATTTATCGGCAAGCGAGTGCTTCACCTGAAGAAGCAAAGTTATTAGTTGATACATTAGGGCTTGATATAGACGATGCTAAAGAACTGAGTAAATATCCGATAAAAGGTAGTGATGCTGTTGTTCCAACTGACCCTTTTATTTATCGGTTCTATGAAATTATGCAGGTGTATGGACTTCCACTAAAAGATGTAGTTCAAGAAAAGTTTGGTGATGGAATTATGAGTGCTATTGATTTTACTTTGAATGTAGACAAGGAAGAAAACCCAAAAGGCGAACGCGTGAAAATTGTTATGTCAGGTAAATTCCTGCCTTACAAAAAATGGTAATTTTCTTGGGCGTAGATACTTTCAATTGAATTGCAAAGTGCCTGCAAGTGTTTGTTAATATACAGGTAAAATCGTTAGGATCTTAGCAGTCTGCTCCTCTCCATTCCATCTCCCGGAAATACCTATTGAGCCAAAATGACTATTACCTGCAAACTTCTTTTAGAAAATCACGCTCAAGATTGGCAAGAAGCAACTGTGCATCCCTTTCTAGAACAGTGTCAATTAGGTATAATTCAACCCCAGCAATTCAATACATGGTTGATGCAAGATTATCTGTTTGTTGTGGAATTTACGCGGATGGTAGGGCGAGTATTAGCCAGCGCACCTCCAGAACATTTTGATGTGATACTTGGAGGACTGGCAGCTCTTAAAGACGAACTCAATTGGTTTAAAGAAAAAGCTACCCAACGACAACTGGATCTTAATATTAAAAAACAACCAACCTGTAGAGAATATTGTGAATATATGCATAGTCTTGCAGACAAGCCTTATCCTGTGCAAGCAACTGCATTTTGGGCTATTGAATTAGCCTATAATCAAGGTTGGCAACTACCAGGTAAGATGCCTGCACCTTACGATGAATTTGCACAAAGATGGGGAAATACTGATTTTACAAAATATGTAAAACTTTTATCACAGCAAGCTGATGAGGTTTTAGAAACGGCACAGGAAGATATTCAAAAACAAGCTGAAGAATCTTTTTTAATAGTAGCAAAATTTGAACATCATTTCTGGCAGATGGCTTTTCACACAGCACAGCATGAATCAAAATAGTTTTCAATGGACGAGTGTGAAACGCCCGCAAATTCTTCTTAATTTCCTACAGTCGAACCTGCAATTCCACACCCAAAAAGCAGTAATATCAAGGGTTAGCGCTTTTCAAGCGTGCTATTCAATTATGACCCAACATTGGGAATCAACTTAACCGGAACATGATCTTAGCAAGCTTGCCAAACCCTTGAGTAAAAGCATATTCAATCTCTGCGGGATCACAAATCTCTGTTAGTTTGGATTTCAGAGAGAGGAAGTTCTCTAACCTCAATACAGATATTTACATATACATCCTTAGTTTCCACATGGAATAGTCAGCAAATTATATGGGTGCGGCTCTTTTGAAAAGACGCTTTTTGTCTGTCCATAAAGCCTAAAGTTATTGTGGAGCAGTAATTACAGGCTTTAAGCATTCTCAAAATACCTCCGTTCAAATTTCATAAATAGAAACATAACTTTTTTGTAGCATCATATTACACGTTGAAAGCCTGTTTTTAGGTTTGATTTATCTGCGATCGCTTAATTTTACGTATTTAGCCTAGAGAGTAGAAAATTAGATATAGAGCAGATTAGAATCATGTAATACAAATGTAGTTTATTGTCTTCCTAAAAGAGCCGCACCCAAATTATATAGACGATAAGCTGGAGATGATACACTGCATATCAAATCTTGCCACTGTTGTAAATGACTATACTTGCTTTTTTATATTGGCGAGTTTTATACTGTGCGATAATGCTGGACGCGATCGCTTACGGGAGACACGGCAACACCGTTGTCGTCTTTTGCAAGTGGTATTAGATTTAAGATGGGGAAATATACTTCTTGGAAAATCAGAAAATTTGGCATCGAACTAACAAATTAAATTCGCAATCTCAAATGCCGGCGATATTTCTAGATAAAGATGGCACTTTAATTGAAAATGTACCAAACAATGTTGATCCGCAATTAATCGAAATGAAAATCGGTGCTATTGAAGGATTACAAATACTTAGCAAAGCTGGATATAAATTAATTGTGATTACTAACCAGTCGGGAGTAGCACGGGATTATTTTCCAGAATCTGCCTTGGCGGGAGTGGAAGCGCGATTGAATGAAATATTAGAAAAAGCGGATCTATCGCTAGATGGGTTCTACTACTGTCCCCATCATCCAAATGGTGTAATATCTGAGTATGCAATTGCTTGCGAATGCCGTAAACCAAAACCAGGCTTGATTTTACGTGCAGCTAGCGAACAAAATATAGATTTAGCAAATTCTTGGTTTATTGGTGATAATCTCAGTGATGTAGAAGCTGGACATAGTGCAGGGTGTAAAACGATTTTGATAGATCAGGGTAATCAATATCAGCCCCAAATGTCTCGTTTAGGAATTGCTGACTATATTTTGGTTAACCTTTCAATAGCAGCACAGGTGATATGTAAGCATTCAATATCTAATTTTAGGGTTTCTGGCATGGAGTTATAGAAATTGCTGGAAACCTAGAAAAATTTAGATTTATGGCACACAATCTACTACTTTAGTCAAATAATTTGTCCTTCTACAATAGACTTCTCAAATATGCCGCACCAGTATAATAAATAGTTCCTTATCGTCTAGTGCTTGAAATGACTGTACCTGTTTAAATTCGGCTTTTCTCCATGCTTTGAGCGCACGTTCATTAAATGCTGCCACTGTAATGCGAAATAGGGTGGGATTAAACTTTGAACTTTTGGATGATGTGTTACTTGAGTTACGTGATAGCCATGAACAACATCAGCGTAATGCGTGAAGAACATCAACGTACCACAAACGCAGCATTACAAAGTCTTGAGTCTATCTTGTTACAGTTGATTAGAAGTAATTCTTGAGATGCGATTATAGGAGGTAACGACCGCAGGTAGCGTGTAAGAGTACCTACGGTCAAACTTGAGTTATTGAGTATCGTCTTTATCTTTAGAGGTTTCCAGCGAATAGCGTACACCCATAGGTATAAAATCCAGGTGTAAAAGCGCCCATAAGGGGATTATGACCGTTAGGACAGCAATAATTTCAATCCCCCTTTTGAACCAACGATTTCCCAGACACCCCAGCCGTAAAACCCAACCCAATCGCCGCCATAGTCACACTGGGCTTAATAAACAACGTCGCAATTCCAATAATTGCACTCCAAAGACAGCCATAACAGCAAAGGATAATCAACTGATTTTTGGGTTTAGCCCTTTCGTCTGATATTGTATGAACGAGCAGGATTTAGCCGTTCAGCAGGAATATAGCTTAGGAAATACTAATGAACTTAAGCATTCAACAGATTGTGCCGGAGGACGTTGCATTAATGGAAGCTCTATTAGCGACCTTTGGTGAGGCGTTCGATGAGCTTGAGACATATAGAAATCCGCCTAGTGCAGACTATCTGCGGCAACTGCTCGATAGTGACTACTTCATTGCGATCGCCGCATTGAAAGAAGGTGAGGTCGTTGGCGGTCTTACTGCATACGAGCTTAAAAAGTTCGAGCAGGAGCGCAGCGAGATTTACATCTACGATCTAGCTGTTGCCGCCGCACACCGACGGCAAGGGATCGCAACGGCATTAATTCAAAAGCTTCAGGAAGTAGCAGCAGCATGTGGAGCTTATGTCATTTTCGTCCAGGCGGATATTGGTGACGATCCAGCCATTAAACTTTATACAAAGCTGGGCGATCGCGAAGACGTATTGCATTTCGACATACCAGTTAATGGCGGCAATAACAATGCCTAATGCTTATCCGAGTAGTGGCTTTTATGCTTTGAATGATAATGTGAGAAAAATTTTGATCCATAAATTAGAAAAGAGTTAACGAAAATTCAGGCTTTCGCGCTAATCAGAAATTAAAACTTTGCATTCATACATGAGTGAGAGTTGAAATTCTGAATCATAAATAGAGAATGAGTTTAAAAAACACAATTGGACAAAATTTGCACAAAAATTTCCTGACAAAATTGCTCTAACTTAAACTTTCAATTCAAAATATGGTTCAAATGCCCATGTTATGGTTCAAAACTTTTGTTTTAGTAGATATCTGAGTAAAAATCAAATATTTCATTGAACAAGCGTTCACGAAGTGTGCCGCAGGTATCGCTCTGTTGTTGGGCGATCGCCTACTCAAATCGTAGCTGAATAATAATGATAATCAAGCCGAAGGTTTGATACAAACGTCCCTTTTATCAGTCTTTTTATCCCCTAAACGATAATCATTATTATAAAAAAAACTCGAATATTAAAAGTGAACTATAAACTGGATACTCATTTCTGAAGCATATCATGAGTTAAAATCTCATTTTTTAGTTCAAATCACAGCTTTTCGAGAAGGCATACTAGAGAGCAGGTCAATTTTTTACAATTTTAAGTATCACATGAGTCCTAATCAGGAGCAATCTCATGGATGATAATCTGGGCAATTCTCGTTATCCCACCCATTCGGGTGTATACCGCAGACTAGCACGTTGTCCCCATACTCAACTCCGTGATAGTTAGCACAACCGATGCAAGCTATTGGTCGGCTAACTTGGTCATCAAAATCAAAATCAAAATTATCATCTTCCGATTCATCTGCTCGAACTAAGGATGCATTACAGTTGGGGCAGGTTTGAATATCTCGCCCCAAGTCTCTAACTAGACAAGTGAGCGCTTGCCACGAAGTCATGGACTCACCACTGTTGCTAATATGAGTAGTGAGTGACGAAAAATAGGGGTAACTGCATTGGCATACGACCATTTCAGCATCAGTATGCGGATCGTAGTGAGCTTCTAGATATTCTTGGGTAATTCTCCAATCTTGCTGTTTGCTCAGGCTTTGAGGCTTGCCCTCATAATCAACATTCCACAGTTGATCATCGTGAAAAATCCTAAGAGAAAATGATGTATAGTCATGAGCTAGATTTTCTAGTTCGCAATGACTTTTGGCATTTTTGTAATCAAAAGTGCGATGCTCAACTATTAACTTATGCTCACGGGGATAGGTCTGGATTACCAGATACTCTCCTTCATAAAAGGGATTATATTTGGTAGCGATTCTTTCGTTGAAAAATAAGAAATCTCGTTCAGTATCCATATAGATAAATTGGTAAGAATTCAGTACCCAGGAGTCAGAAGCCAGAATATATAAGGAGTTTATTAAAACTAGGATATTTATTTATCAAGTCTTTATTTTATTCTTTAAATATTCTGAATTCTGAATTCTTACTCCTGAATTCTTACATAAATTGTAATCTTTCATTTATAAAACATAGCTGACGGAGTGAACGCTGATATGTTTTGAAGATTATTTCTTGCCCAACGCTTGCCTTCGTGCCTCACTATAGGCAACAAATACAATACTTAAAACTTGTGCTTGAATTAACTACGAATGCAGATGCTTGTCCACGAGTTAGCAATAGCATTACTAAAAAACCAATACCGACTTGAGTTGTTTGTTTAACTAATGAACTGAGGCGATTTCTGATATTAAAAATTTTCATTCATCCTCCTAAACCAGGAAAAAACTTACTCCAAACACTTTGCTCTTTTGAAGCTAATTCTTCTGAACCTAGAACATTCTCTAGCCCTCGCTGATTACTCTGAATCTCCTGCATATTAAGAGAATGAATCGTCTGGGCTAACTCTGGATTATCTTCTAAAAGTTCGGCTTCAAGTGACAATTCTTGCTGCAACAGTTGGGTATTTCGGCGCAAGAACATCTGCTGATTGTGTCGCTGTCTGATAAGGGATTCAGTCAAGTGTAATTGTTCTTCAAAACTTAAATTGTCGTATTCGTTATACATTTTATTAAACTCCGATCAATCCGCATTTTTCTGCCGATAATTCCATCAAGTATCTCAAGGCTAAACAATCGCCGTAGGAGAGTGTATATTTGAGCAATAGTCATGAAAACTTCTAGCAGATTATCAGGCGTTACTTCCGTGAAACGAGAAGCCAAATTAAATGCTGAGTTTTCAGCTTCTGGCTCTAGTGGCGGTGCGTCTGTCCAGACTATTAAACCTCGCTTGTCCAGTTCTGCTAAAGAAATATCATTTACAGCATCCACAACGGAGTCAGGCGCATACTTTATTAATAGCTTAATCACCAAATAACACCTCCATAAAGTAGCTGATATCCCAGCCTCAATCTCGTAATAAATTCGTCAGTATTGCGATTACCCCAAACAGGATTACTACGGCTTTTCATCCAGTTAATCGAGCTATGACAAATCTCTTGATGACAACGGTAGCACGTAGGAAATGTTGATACTCCAATAATGTCATTGCCATAGTAAGCGTGATGAATCTCTTCACTTTTATTAGTCAGACAGACTACACAATAATTGTGAGTTTTTCGGTGAGCGATTGCTACTTGTTTCTTGTACTCTTTGGGATTACCATACCGAGCATTCCAGTTTAATTGTCTGGGTAGCCGAGATTTTCTAATAGTAATGTTACTCCCTTTTCGTTTAACTCTTGCCCTGTTAATTCGTGCCACTTTTGTTTGATTTCCTGAAAATGTGGTCTTCTCCCTAATTCTGTTGCCCATTTTCTAATTTCTTGATACCAGTCAACCTGCTGCTGTGAGGATTGCTGATTATTTTTAGAACTATTAACAGTGTCACCATTCGGTTTGGAATCCTGTTTTTGTTCCAGACCTTTGATATCAAATTTCGGGATTAGGGCAACAAAGGGATTAGACCGAGTGGGAATCACCAGGGCATATCGAACTCCGGCTTTATCTAACAGTTCGCAAGCCTGTCGCAAGATTTCCAAAATCTCCTTTTTAACGTTTACAAAGTCTTGTGGATGGTCAAGGATATAACTCGATGTCTGCCCCATCGCAATAAAGCAAACATTTTTCAGAGATGGACGGCTAAATCCGGTTTCTCCAGAGAGCGGGGACTGGCCCATAAACACCCCATGTCCTTTAAGTCCGGCGGTGAATTTGATGATATAGTTCCAAAAACCTTGCAAATCTTTGGCAGTATCAGCATCAACCATTCCCGGAAGTCCCTTGCCACCACCAAATACAGAGTCCACCTCATCTTGAGCAAGAAATAATTCGGGAACGCCCTGACATTCACCACCGACAATTGATACTCTGGCTTTCTGCTTGTCAATTTGGTCTGTGGCAAAGGTAATCCAGTTTTTTAGTTCTTTCATGCCGTCAAACTTACGGCTGAACTTGCACAACCATCTGGTGACATCATCCTTTGGATCGCTGCCGATGACAATTGCTGGTGTTTGAGATTTTGCACCAATTTTGTTGATAATCACCCCTGCTAAAGTTGATTTGCCAGACTGTGTACCACCAGAAAGGTAAAAATGGTGATTACTGCGAAGAGTCATATTTTGATTAGATGCAGCATCACATAGTTCATCAATCCAAGCACCATCAATTCTGATGTACTCAGGATAATTTGCTGCTAGGGCTTGCAGAATTTTCATCGCACCCGGATTAATCACGGACTGCACAAATTCTTCATCAATATCAGCAATATCGGGATTGGGAATACTAGCCGGTGAGGGTAATTGTTGTGCTGGTGGTTCTGGAAGAGTTACCAGACCTTGCAATTGATATTCAGCTGTCCACCGGGGGCGCTCTTGCACTGGTAGCCGATTCACATAGTCAGCAACTCTGCGTTTGGCTGCGATCGCAGTGGTGACATAATCATAAACAGCCTCACCTTGTAAATTAGCTTTAAGTGATTTCAGGTCAGCTTCTTGTAAAGAGCGGTATACTTTCTGTTTGCCTTCGCTGATTTGGGCAGATACCCCAAATAAGCCAGCACTTAGCGTTCCAGCACCAAGTAGCATCCCGGTTGTTATTCGGTCAGTATTTAAGAAAAAAGGAGCAGACAGACACATAACTGCACTCGCTCCTAAACTACATAAGATAGTCCGTTCTGCATGAATGGCACTACTGGCAGTTAGACGTTGTAATTCAAATGGCATAAACTTATCTCACCCCCAAGGCAACACCGGCTGCAACTAAAGTCAAGAAGACAAACAGGAATATCACTCCAGGCATCAAGCCGATGGTAAAAGTTTTGCGGTTAAATCCAAAACCTTTAACGACTAAACCGCCAAAGTTGAATAACCCCAGAAATATGCAGCAGATAGAGATTATGCCGATAAACCAAAGAATGTACTTACTAACGGGGCTGGCAACCGATAAATAACCCATAAACATAGAAAAGCCAACCCCGCACACTGCATATCCTATATGAAAGAGCTTGATTTGCATAACCTAGAACCTGAAACTATCTCCCACTTCATCAAATGCTTTCTCGTATCCTCCAAGTTGACGCTGCTGTTCCTGGGAACCAAAGGCATGACGGATCACTGCCTCCCCATGTAATCCCCTGGTTCGCTGCAAATCTTCCTCAACCTTCATGGCTTCTTGGGAATATGCCAGTTGGTTTTTATACATCTCTGCCAAGGATTGCAACTGCTTGAGCCTGTGCCGGGAAAATTTAGTGTGCAACCACTTCTGTGCTTTTAGAGTGCCAGCCACTTCTTCTTCATCAAGAACCTGCTGTGCAGTGGTGTAAGCTGGCAATGTGTAGCGATCGCGGATTGATGAAGGTAAATTACCCTCAATTTGGGTAGCATCCCCAACTCTTAAATCCGTTGATACTACTCCATCACCTTTACCACCAAATAAACCAGGAAGCCATTTTCCTAACATTCCTTTCTCCCCTTTAACTACTAATTAAAGAATTCAGAAGTCAGGAGCCAGAAGCCAGAATAAAGAATTGTAGTACTGAATGAATAGACTATAAAGCATTAAATTTTCACTTTTCAAATCTACCTATTCAGTTCTCCTGAATTCTGACTCCTGACTCCTTTGTATAACTCTCCTGAACTTGTTGAACTTGTGAGCCGATATATCGGGTTATGCCATATATCCCCATGAACGAAAACATCAATATAGTAAAAGCTGCGATCGCTGTTTGAGCCATCATTCCCCGTTGCATCAATTCCTCAATCTGTCTATTGGACTGCGATCGCACTCTCGACTCATCAATAATTTGCTGGACTACCAGGAATTCTTCTGTTGTCAGATTTTCTAGTGTCAGCCCTGACAGATTCAATTCCCCGTCCTTCTTCAGGTGAATATTTAATGCTTTGCGATGGGTTTGGTCTTGTTGCTCCATATATTGCCACGCCCAAAACGAGGGTTAATAGCAGCAGATTTAGTACTGCTGCTAATCCAATGAATTTATTCGGTCGCATTTGTTGGGCTAATGCCGAAAATACCCGCAACGAGTTCGTCACCGATTGCACGAAAGGAATCTACGTCAGCTTCCTCCTCCATCGCTTTAGAGACAAACTTACTCACCACGTCTTTGGGAGCATTGCGAATCGTCGATAACAACTGGTCTGCTTTATCAGTTGTGTAAGCGTCAATCCCGACGTTGAGGACATCTTCTAAGGATTGAATTTCTTGGTTTGAAACCTGAGATGCGTGAGCGATCGCTCCTTGCAATGGAGGAATGGATTTACGGCGGGGTGAGTTTTTACCTAACTTGCCATTGCCATTTTTGGACTTGTTATTGGTAGCAAGTTTCCCGGTTGCTTGTCTTTGCTCAAGAATCTGAATAGCGATCGCTTGGGCTTGTTGATCGGTCAATTGGTTGATGTCAGCGTTAACTTGGGCGCAGAGGTTAGCGACTTCATCATCAGTGGCTTCTATATTGTAGGGTTGAAGGAATTGTTGAATCTTTTCCACAACTGGCTTCCATTTATGCAAGTAATGGTGTTATTTTAGCATCCATTTATTTGATATAGCATTAAAATTAGGGAATAGGACGCTAAAAAGTATAATTATGGAATCTAATTGGCATCATAAATATGGCAGATAAACGTGACCGAAGATTTTCCGTTAACCTTCCTTTAGTTAAAGAGATACGCCTGATTCTATGGGGACACACCAGAGGAGTAAGCAAAACTCGTATGGCAGAAGCAATTTTGATTGATCGGGTTTCCAGTGATGGGAATTGGCGAGAAGTTTGTCAGGACTTGAAACAAGAAGCAGCTATCAATCACTCTACGGTTAGTGAACTAATTGCAGACATACTCAAAAACAATGGATTGAAAGATGTGTTAGATATCGAAACGGTTGACTGGGAAACATTTTTAGTAGACGAATCAGCAATACCCACGGAGGAATAATACAAATGGCTATGGACAAATACCCTTTAGACTGGCTCAAAACCTCATGTGAGCAAGTCTACTGCCGTACCATAGCAGAGCGTACTTGGCGCAAATGGTTAAGATTGTGCCAAGTTCCACAGTACGCTAGGGAAGTGGTAAAGGAACAAGCACTATGGTTGTTAACCTTAGCTTATTTGAAGAAACCCGATCCGAGTAAAAAAGTCACTCTATTTCAAGTTAAATTCAAACTTGCAGAAAATGAAATTGTAGAGTTTTATCTAGCAGAAGCAATTTACAACGCCTGTTACACCAATGTAATAGGTAAAGATTTACCTGAAATAATTCTAAGAGTCACAGGTAAACAAATATCTCTACGAACACTTTACCGCAGAGCGAAAAAACGGCGAGTTACTTTAAAAGCATCTCAGAAATTAACCCGCCCAGAAGTTGAGCAATGGATCGAATGGGCAACAGCTTAGATAGTTTTAATACAAGCAAAAATGGGGGGTATAACAAATACCCCTCTTTTTATTTGGCTTTCGGTATGAGATGTCTAAGGGTCTTCCCATACAAGGCATTGGATGTCACAAATCGACCGTGCCGTGTCAGTTTTCAACGTCCACAACCCCTATAATTTCGTTGCGTCACTGGGCCGCTTTTCCCGAAACCCTTATATTGGTAGTGTCACAGCCGTTTATAGTCTTAAACTCATTCACATCAATACTTTTAAGGGTTTGAAGTAATTCAGTATGCCGCTTTCTGTGCCAGTTTTGTTTTTCGACTTGATTTTTGAGTGGTTAAAAATGCCTCAAATCCTGTCGGGGTAAAGAGTAGAGATGTCACAACTCAAAGCGGCACACTTGGTCAGATTTTGAAAAAAACGGGCTTTTGGGGCTTTTTTATTAAAGGCCGATTTTTCAAAGCGCCTCTAAATACTGTGTGAGGTTCTCAATCTTGCGCTGGCAAAAGTCAATCTCGCCTTCTATCTCCAAACGCAACTCTTTTTCAGGTGGTAATTGAACCCCAGATTCCGAAATATATTCGACCTGTTCATCTTCGGCACTAACTAATATTGCATATCGCCATGAACCGTCTCGTTCAGGAACCACCAAGTTTTCAAATAGACAATACTGAACCCCTACAATCATCCCCTGCTTGGTTCTTTGCCCTAACGAGTATTTTGGTGATGTCCAGTGATTCGGGATAGTAATGATTTTTGAAGTTTCCATGCGATTACTCCTATCCTTATTTTGATTGTATTTGTACTACTAGTTCGCCAAGTTCACTTGGCGGGGAAAAGGGTAAAGGGAAAGGGGGAAAGGTTTTAAATCCCTTACCCTTTTCCCTTTCCCCTTTTCCCAGCCCTCACCCACCATCTTTGGGTTTGCAGACTATTACTTGCTGCTGCCTTTTCTCTACCAAAATCTGACCGATAGCTCCTCCAGTACCCAGCCCAAACATAGCCGTAGCAATTATGTACATTGTATTTCTGCCAAAAATTTGCACTCCTAAATACCCGATAGATATTGCCGTTAATGTGCTAATAAGACTTACAGCAATTAGTTGTGCTTGATTTCGTTTCATAATTAAAATGCCTTTCCCTGATAGAGGTTATGATTTGAATGATTTTGCTATTACGTAATCGCGCCACCGCTCAACAAATAGAACAAATGCTTACTGAACACAAGTTCTACATCAAAACCGCAGTCGATATCGAGCGTCAAGTATTGGTTGGTGGTGGCGATCTACATGCTGATTGCGAAAAAGAGCTATTGAAAGACGGTAGTAGACAACAAGATATTTGGGCTGCCAGTTTTATGCCTTTGACTGGGAAAATGATTTTTGAATCAATGGTTAATCTTCGTCCCCGGCAAAATAGGTCAATGGAGATTTTAGACCCTAATATTAGAGAAAGGGTTGCTCAACTTCTTATCGAGTTCTTGGGAAACTTATGATCAAAATGACACCAGAGCAGAAAAATTTTACACAAGATGATGTGACTACTCGGTTGCATCACTTGGCAAATCATCTATCGCAAATTCAGTCTATGTGGGTTGGAGACTCATCAAGGGATTTGATGCTGCCTTTGGTAAAAGAAAGTCGGTACTTTATTGAGTGGACTGTACCCGACATGGTAAAGGCAGATGATATTGACCGAGCCTGCGAGTTAGTTGACTTAGTTCGTTTGCTGACTAATTGGCTATTCAATTGGGAGAGCATTTGGTCGGATGCCGAACAAAAGCAATCTGCATCTCTTGAAACTTCATATTGGTTACAGCGAGTTTTGGAAATATCACGTACAGAACCGGAATCAATGAGTGCCTAAACTCTTTCAAGTCTGACGTTGTTTGACTAGCAACGAACGCAAGTACTGCCGACAAGCTGCTTCTCCCCGATAAATTAGAATCCGCAGCGCCTGTATTTCCTGCATTGGAGAAACACAGATTTCGGCAATGGCACTAATCAAATTCTGTTGCTTCTGCACATAATCTTGGTGCTGCTGCTCCAACACAGCAATTTTGGAGTTTAGCTGTTGGAGAAGCCGTAATGCTTGAGTCAGGGACGATTCTTTATTTTGAGAGCGATTATTCAGAGTTAACGTCATTTCTTTACCCTCTAAATTTAGATTCTTTTTGTTTACTTTTGAGTGGCTTGTTCTATGTCATCAATTGCGCTCACTATTTCTTCTAAAACATTGAACGCATCATTTAGCACTACATTGTTTGATGTAGAAAAATGCTCAGACGATTGAAGCCTGCGATAATCCTTAGTACTCCCAACAAGCCGCAACGTATATTGACATCCTTGTAAAATAGTCCGAATCTCTGCTGTGGTTAATCTGATTTCCATTGTCGTTTCTCTCCCTAAAATTTATCTCGGTGAATACTGAGGCTTGCTCCGATTAGAGAACTGCCCAAGAAAGTAGAAAAACTGACCAGCATTGCACCCAGGCAGATATTTTTCTGTTGCTCCCAACCAGAGATGATTATATTGGGGTCAGCATTTGTTTCAATAATCTCCAGCCCCCAGCAAGCCATTGCTCCGACTCCTGAAAACCCAGTTAAGAGCAAAGAGACAATTGCAGTTGTTTCTATGATGCGCTCAATGAAAATCCTGGGGTTGAATCTTCTCTTAGTACGGCGGCGAAGAACCAATTTACTCTTGTGGTCTAATTGAGATTGGTAAACAACTTGTTTGTGGTTAGTCATTTGGATTCCTCCAATTGAACATAGAAACCTGTACCTGTATTCGTAATCTTTACCTTTTTTTGATTGACCAGTGTTTGAATCAGGCTAAGACTAAAGTTTATACTGCACAATCGAGCGCTACCTCCACAGCGCCGGAGATACTGTAGGCATAGTGAGGACTGGTCAATAGGGGTAGGATGAGTAGATTTTCTCGGCATGATATTTTTCCTATTGGTGTTATGAGAAGAAATGATTGGTAAGAATTCAGGAGCCAGGAGTCAGAAGCGAGAATAGATAAGAAATTTATTAAAAATCGGATATTTGTCAAGTCTTAATTTGATTTTTTAACTATTCTGATTTGTGAATTCTTACTCCTGAATTCTTACTATGTTTGTTTCAATTCAGTTCAGGCAATTCTGCAAGCGCTCCTTCCATCCATGCTTGAATTGCTTCCATCTCAGAAACACCTCGCAATACAGCATCGATTACGTGTTTCTGATAAGAGTTAGCAGCATGATCAGGATGTCCAAACTTATTACCAGCCCAAGCCAAACACATAGTTTTCACTAGTTCATCAATCTTGGTAGTATCAAGCTCACTCGGACTCGTCACATTTCGAGAATGCAGCCACTCTTTGACTAAATCCAACGGATAATTCAAGAGTGTGCGAACTTCTTTGACTCGCAAATCTTTTGGGCTGATTGATGGTGCAGTTACAGCTTGTTTTGGTGGCTGAACTCTAGGCTGTTGATTGTCTTTACGGGGTCTAATGTTATTCTGTGGCTGTTCAGTCTTTTGAAGAGTAGTTGCGCCTTCAGCATCATTGTCTTCATCTGCCGTCACCGATAAAATTGCACAAACCGCATATCGTCGTGCATAAGTTAATGCTGCACCAAACTTTTGAGAGTCAGCAATCTCAGGTAGAGGATAAGTACTGGTGATGCGTTCTCCAGACTCATGAAACAAATGAGTTTGTAGTGTTGTTTTACCTTCACAGATTTCAGTAGTTTGAATTATTACTAATCCATGTTTACTGAGTCCGGGGGTGACAGCATCCAATACAGCATCTAGTGTTGCATATTTGCGCTTGTAGTGAGGATTAGTACCGTCTTTTTGAATGGGATTAAACTCTGACTTTGCCTTTATTAAAGCTTTGATTAGTTCTTGCATTGTCCGGCTCCTCGCATTTTACCAATCGCTTTCGTTGATATCACCAGACACTTTTTTACTAGACTTAGCTTTATTTATCTGAAACTCTGAGGCTTTCAGCACAGGCATTGCCGCAAGTTTGACTGAAGCTTTGGCTTGGTGATAGAGGAATTGGGTTATTCCATCAGCGTCTTCCCCATCCTCAACTTGCGCCCAGAGAGAGCAGCCTAGTTCCAACGATTCGTAATCGCCAAGATTGAATTTTCTGGAGTAGCTAACAGAGACAGTGGTGAATTTCATTTTGTTTGGAGTTACTAAATTTTGGCTGTCAATTCTCTTCGCTAGTATCAATCATTTCAATGCTGAGTATCTGACATAAATCACTAGCTTTTACACCAATAATTCCTGGTTGAATTTCAGTAGACAATTCCTTAATTATTGAGTGAAAGCCAGGGTCTTCCTTATTGATTTCAACCTCAATTAAACCTGCTTTATTTGATACAATAGTTGCCCAACTTGGCAAAAGTTGAGGAATACTTGTTGCGTAGAGTTTCATACTTCTGCATCCTGATTAAACTTGACTTCAATAATTTCTTCTACGCACCCCATCGCTTGCTCCAAATAGTGCAGAACATCACCCAAGTGTGTTGCTGCCTCTGGGTCAATCTTTTGATCAGCAATCAACAAAAGCCAGTTTTCATCTTGAGCGATCGCCTGAATGTTTGAGTAGCAGGTGTTGAACTGGTTCAGTATTTCTGTGGTTTCCATTGGTATTATTTATGAAGCTAAATAGTTTTATTGAGGAGGTGGGCTGTCAAGACCCACCTTTTTCCTTAAGCTGCTACCAAATCGCTAGTTTCTGGCGTTGGCAAGTATTTCTTCAAGCGCTCCCATTCGTCAAGAGTCAGTGCGTCAAATTCTTTGTCGAGTAATTCCTCTTCCGTAGGCGATTGTTCCGATGCTGTTGTTGATACTCTTGCCACCTTCATAAATTGGTCTAGTCCAACTGCTGCATCAACCGGCTCGGCGTATCGAAGAGAATCCATTCCGTTAGACCAGTGCGTAAGGTGTTGAAATATCACCCCAATCATTGAATGAGCTTTGTACACTCGATAATTTCTGGGGCAGGCTCCATTGACGTAAACGAGCGTGTAACCAGGGATTTCGATAATCTCTGCATTCGGGTCTGTTGGCGGTAGAAAAATTTTCTCTGGTGAATCATCCAACTCGGCTACTTGAAGAGAGGGTGTAGTTTCTGTGGTGTATGCCATTGTGATATTTGTTACCTATTACGTTGTAGAGGCGATTACAATTGTCTTGATGTGCAATCGCCCTTTTTATGTCAGTGGTTACGCTGCTACAGCTGATCGGACTCCCAAAAACGTAATCGCTTCTTCTGCACTCGATGCGAATCTGTTCATGCCGTATGTGCGGGGTCTAGAATACCAACCCTCAAGATTGCAACCGATGTAGCCTACTAGCTGATTATTTCGGTAAAGTTTAGTACTGAAGGATAACCAATCAATCTGGGGATGCCACAGGTTGAACTTGACACAAGCTTCTTCTAATTCATCGCTGAGGCGTTCATTGCGCTCCAATGGGGTTTCTGGAAGTGTCGCTTTGACTTCTGCAACTCTTTTTGCGAACCAGTCCCGGTCAAAGGGCAAGCAGCTACCGTTTACGAACCGCACCCATACTGTGATTCCGCCTTCGATCCAGATTGTACGCACTGATTCGGGTTCGACTTCGGTAATCTCGCCAATGATGCGGCGATCTCTGCTGGTGAGAGGATCTTGGGTGGGGGCTACAGCTTCGGCTTGGGTTTCGATATAGTTGTCGAGTTCTGCTTGGGCTAGCGCTTGTTCATCTCTGCGAGGGGCATCGGCAACTAGTGTTTGATTTAGCTTGAAGCTTGAAGGTGCTTGCTGTATATAGGTTGAATGCGTCATAATGAGGATCTCCTGCCTCTACATGGGGTTAGGTTTTTCACAAAGGGCGATCGCGTAAGTTTCTCAGGCTAGAGCGGTCGTCTTTTGTTTTGCTATCTTTAGTATAGGCTAAAAGATTTCCCTTGTCAAGCTTTAGTATAGGCTCAATATAGGCAAAGTGAGTGAAAGTCCTATTTTATAGGCAAGAACTAGGCTTGTGAGTAGAATTAGGTATAGGCTAAAAGCTATGATTGAGCAGAAAAGGACATACTATGCCAAGAAATCTTGCGGAAGGGGAAACCCAAATGAACTTTCGCATCCCAGAAGAAAAGAAAATTGCTTTCTTAAAAAAGGCCAAAGCGAGTGGGACTTCTGCTAGCAGGCTTCTACTAGAGTTCATCGACAGTTATTTAGGAATATCGCCAAGAAGTGACGACGAAATTGACAACATCAAGAAGAAAGTTGCAGAGCTTGAGGAGTTTAAGGAACGTGCTGAGAAAATCCTGGGGGAATTAGCAGCCTGAGAAGCGCCTCGGAGCAACTCAGGCTATCACGTGAACGGATTCGCCAGTTTTTAGAAATTGAAGATGAAGAAAAACCCCCTGAAACATAGCTTCGGGGGTTTTGCAGTTAATGAGATCCCTGCCAAATAAAGGCAGGATTTATCACTATAGGCTAGCCTAGCAACTAGCCTATAAAAATTATATACTAACTATGGGTTTAATGATTTCTTTTGTATAGGCTAAAATAAAACTATCTTTAAAAGCTAGGCAAAAATGAAATGAGAAACTTAAAAACGGATGTTACTCGATTACAAAATTTCAATGAACAAGTAGTGCTGCGCTTGACCGTATAGTCCAGTCTTGGATTGTCTTGTGAGACAGTCTGATCATAGAGCAGAAAACGATCAACCTGAATAATTATTACCCTTGCTGCTTAGTAAAAGCGATCGCCGCCGACCAAAGCAATGCGATCGCCCGTTCAAATCATTCATCACAAAGTGAACTAACTATAATGCTGACACATTTTTGGAAAAATCCATCTTACAGCTACCCTGTTCACTTTGGTTAAACTGCAACACCTCAACTTTCAAGCATTTACCATAGTGAGCAAGAAATATGCTGACACTAGAAAGAGAAGAAACATCAGCACTCGATTACAACAACCTCAACACCAGCATCCAAGAAACCTTCACAGCCATCGACCGATTCGAGTGGCAAGCGGTAGATGAAATCCTACAGATGCGAGAACAGCAGCTTTACCTGCAAGCTGGCTATAAAAACTTTGAAGAATACTGCCAGCGTGAATTATACGCCTGGGGTGGATACCGACGAATCAACCAACTGCTAGGAGCCAAAAAGGTCATAGATGCAGTTGGTGAGTTGGGCGGACATATCAAAAATGAGCGTCAGGCTCGTCCTTTACTTCGCTTAGTTAAAGAACCAGAGAAACTAAAACAAGCTGTAGTGATCGCTCTCAAAGATAATCCTTCCCCTGGCGAATCAGACTTTGCGGCTGCTGCAAATATTGTGGTTCCTCAACTTCCACGCAAAAAGCAATCTATTCAGGAACCAATGGTTCCCAAAATTGAAGAACCAGTGGTTCCTCAAAAAGCTATTGTCACAGTTTCACAAGAATCACACCCAAGGTATGGGGATTCGGGAGTGATTGAGGCAGACGCACCAAATCATTGGCAGCAGATTGTCACCTTTGCTGATGGCGAGAGATTGTTGATCAACAATGCTGATTTAGATGCCCCAAGCGTTCCATTTTTCAGAGAGCGGAACTATCCACCAGAATACACGGAAGCGATCGCTGCTATTGAAGAACAGCATAAACAGGAGCTAGAGCGCCTAGAGCAAGAATTGAGGATTGGCTTGCAAACAGAGGCCACAGCCAAAGCAGAAGAACAAGTGCAAGAGCAAATCCAATCTCTGCAACAACTATTCAAGCAACAGAAAGAAGAAAATATTCAGTTGCAGCAACGGCTTTCGGAAATGGAAGGGTTGAGAAAGCTGGAGACTGAAAACCAACAACTCAAGCAACGTATTCAGGATTTGGAAAATGCTGTAGAGCAACGTCCCTCGCAACAGTGGGGGAATACCATGACCCAGCAAGCGACCAAAGTTTTAAACAAGCAGGTGAAGCAAGCACTAGAAAAGACAATTGATCTGCGATCGCTGGCGCAGGAACCACCCAAGGAAAATGCCCAGGAATGTCTGCGGCTGATGGGTATGGCGTTGAAGAATCTTGCCAGTGCAATGAACAATACCCAAGCGCTTGAAGCTGCGGCGATAATCTTGGGAAGCGAACCTACACCATCTGCGATCGCTTATCGAGCCGAGCAATTGTCAATGCTACCCCAAGCGGTTAGCGACATTAGGGCAGTGCTAGCTAAACCTGGGTGTAACTGGCAGGACTATTGGGCAGTGGCGCAAGAGTATGAGGTGATTAAACATGACTACTGGGCGGAATTGACCACCCAAGAAACAGAATTAATTACTGCTCTCCAGAACGCATCCCTTCAACCGCGCACTATTGGAGTTGGTTCTATCGTTGCCCACGCCGATCCATATCGCACTTTGTATGTGGAGAGGGGAGAAGTTGTAGAGGACTTGGGGGAAGAGTTGATAGTTGCTTGGGATCATTGGCGAAACGAATCGAAAAAGACTGACAGGTATTTTCGAGATGAATTGCGATTCTGGCAGCCTCAATAGGTTTTCAGTGTATCGGTGACTTTTTAGACAACTAAATACAAGTACCTTGCCCCGCAATCACAGAGGGGGAAATTTTCGTGCGTCAACATAACAGGAGATTGTATAATGACTGCAACTATTACTCGTCCCAAACCCAAAAAGGCTGCTGCTAGCAAGAAGGAATCCCCGTATAAAAGACTTCATGTGATTATTCCCATACAAGATATGCTGTGGGCATCGCAGCAAAAACCATCAGTTACGCAACTGTGGCAGGAGTGCTGGACGGCTGACCCTTATGGTTCTCGATGGATGCCCTTTTCTACTGGGATGGGTTACAGTACTTTTATCTCTGCAAAGAAAATTCTAGCTGAAAGCGGGTTGTTTATTTTCAAGCCGGACAAGTCCATAGAAGATGGGCGGGAAACTGCAAACTGGATGGTGAAAAATTTGCATGGCAGTCGGATGAAAGAATTTTGGGAGAAGGCTAATTCTGCGTCACCAAAGCCAAATGCTGAAAAACGAGAAGCAAATGCTGAAAATACAGAGATGAATCCTGGCTCTGAAGAAATGCGTGCTTCGTATAAAGCATCTATTTCAGATAAAAGTCAGCTAGAGCAAGGGTTCTGTGAACCCTCACGAACTGTTCAGGAACACCTCACAAACTCTACAAAAGAGTTTGTGAGGTGTAACTCTGACACGCTAAATGACATTTCGCAAGTTGAGGAGACGGCTCACGCGCCCTTGACGGGCGCGTCGCCTCAGACTGTCGAGGGCGTGTCAGAGAAAGAGAAAGACTTGCCTACGGCAATGGACTGCACGACGCTAACGCTTGTGGGTGCTGCACCAAGTCAACCTGCTCCGTTGTTGGCTGAAAATCAAGATTGTGGTGTTGAGCCGAGAGACTGTCATGGAGGTGCTTTTTCCGCCGCGCCCGTCGCCCAAAATGAATTTTCTTCAACTTTAGCGATCGCTAATCAAACACAGGGGCAAGTAGAACAGGATAATCCCACTTCGTTGTTAGTTGAAAATTCAGTTTCAGGTGGAGAAGTAAAAGCGGTGAATGAGGATGAAACTTCCGCCCCGCCTGCCCCTAGTGCTGATAAATGGTCGCATGAGGCCATAGTTGTGCGGTCAAATATGCGACCAGAGCGGATGCAGAAACTCAAAGTTGTGGCGAATTCGGGGCAGAATCCGGGCTTTGAATTCTTGCAGGAGTGTTGGGATGATCCGGCTTTGCAGATTGTGATCAAGAAACTGCTGGCGAAGTTTTCGCAGTGGGGGATTGCGATTGCGGATGGGGTGTTGGTGAAGTGGAATAGAACTCTTGCATAAATATTTTTTGATAAAATAAAGGGTTATCTATTTCTCTGCCAGAGTAAGTTCAAATAGCCAGAAAATACCAAATTTTTCATATTAACTGATGTTCAAGAATACCAAACCAGAAATTTGATATAGTTAATTGATTCAGCAATTAGTTAATCACTGAATTATCATTATTAATTTTGTTTTACTTTAAGCTTTTAAAGCTAATTCATAATTGTAGATTCCGGCAATCAAATTAGACCTTAATTACAGCAGATTCAGTCAAGACTATTCAACCGTCCTAAATATAATTTGGACGAAGATGAAAGCGATCGCTCTGTTGTACAATCACCCTCTCCAACCCCGACAAAACCTCCTGCGGTTCATCCCCAAGATTTGCGCGTAAAACAAGTCCGTACATTAACTAATTACCCTATCGAGCTAATTAAAGAGTGGTTGCAGTTTCAAGATGCTTCGGCTCCCAGTCAACTGAGTGTGGCTATGGTCGATAAGCTGGTGAGAGACATTTGCCTAGCTTGGGCATCTGACAAGGTTGATTCAAATCATGCTGCTACTTCCTATCAACAGCAGGTGTTGAGAGCGATCGCCACTGGTACTGATAAAATTCAAGCAATTCAGGCTTGGATGAACTATGTTGCAGGGTTGGCAACCCCTGTAGGTTCTCGTTAATTCTAGTTTTTCATAGGACAGCTATTGCTGTCTTATTTTTTTCTACACAAATACTCTTGAGTAAATACAATGACAAATAAAAAGTGGGAAGTAAAACGATTAACTGTCAATCTTGCTTTCTCTGAAGCACAAACTCTCGATGAGTATTGCAATACAACAGGTAGACCTGCAACGGATGTAATTCGGGAGTTAATTAAAAAATTAGGTGCGAGTGTATAAACTTATTGCATTGTCTAACGGCTTCGCGTAGCAAAAGAGAAGATTTTGATAAACAAATGAACATCCTCAAATATCGTGATGGCTATGTGGGCAATTCCAGATTGATCTACTGTGGTAGACCCAAAAAGGATGAATACTTATGCCAATAATTATTAATCGGATTGGGTAATCCGTTTGCCTGGAAATCTGGCACAAAAGCTAAATTCAAAGTTAAAAACTTAGCCGAATCCTTGTCAAAATATCGGCAGTGGCTTTGGAAATTAATCTGTTGTTATCGAGACAGGAACTTAGACCAATTACAGCCGTGGGAATTTCGATATTGGCAATTGATGAAATGTCTAGCGAGTCTGGCAAGGGCCTGTTTTTTGGGCGTTGGGGCGCTTGGCTGTTGGGGAGTGGAAGTCATTGCAGGCAACTCCGGCGCTGTAACTCCCATTTATTGGCAAGCACGGAAAAACATTTGCGTCGGCGGGATGCTGCTGGCGGTTTCGGGGTGTCTGGGGAGTGTGTTGATAAGTAAACTTCGTGACAAATTCGAGAGGTAAGTATGGAACAAGAAATTCAAGAAGCGATTGGTATGGGTGGCGCACAGTTGGAGACTGAAACGCAACCACAGCCTGAGCCTGAGCCGGAAATCACGATTTACGACCTTGGAAAGGTTTTGGCTGCAAACGAACCTGAGTAAATAAGTATCAAAGGAGACATGACATTATGAAACGGAATCAAATCATCATCGCAACTGCTGGAACCATTAGCGCGATCGCGTTTGGCTATTTCGGCGTTCAGATGTTCGGCAGAAATATTATGTACGGTGCCAGCGCCGGGGTGTTTGGTTTGGGGGCTGGTGCTGGTGTTGCTCAAGTGGTGGTTGGTAGAGGGCGGACGGTCACAGTGTTAGACAATTGACATGAGACAGTAACTTTACTACGAAACGCCCTACCTCTTCATACTCTTATTTTGGCAACGAATATGGCATTATATCAGCCGTTTAAAAAGAAGTACTAGACAAGTTTTTTCTCACCTATTTACTCTCAAACAGATGCTTGAATTTTTACGCCAATCAGTAGACCGCAACTATGGGGTAGCCTGCGAAGTTTATTTACCCTCTGGATGATTTTGGTTGGTTTTTGGGGTTCATTAATAAATAAAAATTATCATAGAGCTAAGGCAATCAGCTTTTTTATATTCCCCAAAAAACGGTATCGTACACTACTATTTTTTAGCGATGGCTACGCCCGCCGCAGGCATCGCCAAACTTTTCGGTCTACTGACGGTATCAGGTTTCAGGAATACCGTGCGTTCGCCCTGGGTTAATTCAAACTACGCATCATAAATCCTAGTTGATAATCAAGCAAGGTTTCATAAGACTCATCAGTTGTCATGCTGGTATCTAATAGATGCATTTTTACAGCAGCTTGAACCAAATCTTTAGCTGTAACTTCTCGAGATTGATAAGCGGAAGTTAAAACGCTGTAACCAGGAATTCCTATACTCTTGAAATAACCTTGATAGGCAAGAGTGGCAAGAGTAAAAGGTTGAAGTAGCTTTTTTTGGTCGCTGCGAGTATGGGGTTCAGCAGATTGCACTCTACTTCCAGCAAGCACTATGAACGAAATAGCTACCACAAGTAATAGAAAACTTAAATGGCTTAAGAAAAAACGTTTCATCATTGAACTATTTACTATTTGCGAAATTATTTTTATTTAAAAGGAGCATTATTGCACTAATAGGTAGATTACAAAGGTAAATTATACTCATACCTGTTCTCTCTCCAGTCTCAACAAATGTGACATTCCACCAAAGCCAAATACAAAGTTCGCAACTTGAAGGCTGATTCAGTAATCGAAATCGTGACAACAAACTAAATCTCATTCGATTATTGCCAAATTGCGGTTGAATTTTCATTGCCATAACCAATGAAAGCTACCCTGAACTGGCCATATCCATAATCAGGTGCATAAATTCCTCGCCCCGATATCTTCTATCCAAATGGTGTATATGTCATGACAATACTTTAAATAAGATAGAAATACAATTAGGAAAATCCTTAGATAAGATAAGGATTTTCCTTAGCTCGACTTGATCTAATTACCTGATATCATATCTGGCTAATAGCTTACGATAAAAGAAGTAGGCGCAAAGATGACTAATGCCGAAACGAATTAAGTAAGACGAGGCGAAAAAACCAAACATAGATTTGCACCTCTTTTTACCAAACTACAAATCTGCCCATCGCACAACACCTTGAAAGGGCTAGTTCTATTCTTAGTCACAGTTTTCAGAGCAGAATAAAATCTGCACTTGTGAGGCTATTTCTCACTCCATTGACGATAGCTAGCGTTTGGTCTTCAAACCCAATCAGCGTTCGGTTTCCCCTTGAATAAATAGATAACTCACCGAATTTTAGACCATCAGCCAGACCAAGGAGATCCTTACCAATCTGGAAATCAATAATCGTGTCAGTACCTTCACCAGCAGCTAGGACGAAGGTATCACGACCCTTACCACCCTTAATGCGATCGTTACCTAGACCACCTCTGATAATGTCATCACAATTACCACCCTCAATGCGATCATTACCTAGACCACCTTTGATAAGATCATCGCCACCGCCACCATAAATGCGGTCATCACCATCACCACCAAAGATTTGATCATCGCCTAAGCCAGCAATCACAATGTCATTACCAGAACGAGCATAAATCTTTTCATCAGCATTTGTACCAACCAGTCTATCTGAATCCTTGGTGCCAAAAATGATTTTCTGCTCCTTACCACCTTCAATAAAAAACTGTGCTTGCTTCCAAACACTCAAACCAACTTTTTGCCCTACAATCTGACCATTAAGATTTCCTTCATCAAAATGAATCCCACCGTAGATGCGGGAGGCACCAGCTTCAATTGCTGCGTCGGAAAAAGTGTCCCACTCCAAGGTAACAGCTTTTTCAGGTGTGATCCCAGGTTCAAAACGAGACAATCCAGGCTCAAAGGTGACGTTGCCACCAAAGTAGTCTGAATCTGTGAATAGCTCAAGAATTATCGAACCTGCACCACTAAATCCACTGTGACCAGAGGTGTATTCTTGAAAAGGCGGCGAAGGATTGCTACCAGGGAGTTGATAGGTCACAAAGTCGGTTGCCAAAATTGTCTGAGTTCCTTGTCCTGGTTTCCAAGCTTGGATGGCATAACCTCCCAGTTCTTTATTGTATTCCCCAATTAGACCTAGTTCGCCTAGAGAGCGTATTACCCGTACTGGACGAGCATAGTCGTAAAATCTTTTAGCTTCCCAAGTAGCAATTCCTGCATCAAAGACGCCATTTCCTAAAGTAAAGAAGAGTTTAGCATCATCATCAAGGGTATGATTATCCCGCGCCGACACAAATTGCCCAAAGGTCATCCAGGAACCTGCGGGGAAGGAACTGCCAATTTGGTCTTCCCAAAATTCTGCAATCAGCTTTTGCTTGTCGGTGAGATTGGCGCTGACATTAACGACTTTTTCGGCTTGGGCAATAAACTTGGGATTAATGACTGTTCCCACTAAATCTTTACTGATGGGAAGCACTTGCCCATTTTTGAGAGTAATTGTCTTAGCTTGCAGATCTACTGTTCCATCGACTAAAAGAAACGGTTGGGGTGCAGGCGGTCGAAATTGGCTGTTGCTTTTCAAACTGAAGGAGGTCACACCACTCCAGTTAGCACCTAGAACCCGTTGAACTCTCCCTTGTCCTGGAGGAGCATCAATGGGTACTTTTTCAGGCGTCCATCGCGCTATGTCGATGATATTGCCTGGAGAGTTAACAGATTTATAGCCAGTGATATCAGAGTAGGGAACACCAAGTGTACCGTTAGGATTATTTCCGAGTTGGTTAGAACCATCTTCATGACGAAATTTTAATAAAGCATCAGCAGAGACATTGCCAATTCCAGCAGCTTTAGCGGTGTCAGTGGTCGTATCATTGGGATTGAAGCCAAGTTTACCCATTAATTCATCAAAAATGCTCACTTGGCTAGGAAACAGATCTTTCAAAGTCCGATAAGCGGCGAAGCTCATCGCTTCCTTTTTATTAGCTTCTGTATTTTCGACTTGGGGACGTTGTAGTTGGTCTCCGAGTTGGGTAGCAATTGCAATTGGGTCATAAGCAGCCCAAGCATCAAACATACTGGTATGCACCATAGAATAGACGCGATCGGCTATGGTGGGACCGACAATCGCATTACTTACAGCTTGTTGAGCAGCTTTATCCCACAACACAGAAATGGTAGGTGTTGGGTCATTAACTGTAACTCCTTGAAGTATAGGATCGAGAATTAGTTCAACTGATTGATTTTGATTAAGTGTGTGTGCCATTGGAAAAATAGATCGGAGATTACTACAAGCGATCGGATGGTATTTATTTAAAGGAAATCATGCAGCAATTGTGAGTTGACAAGCGCTACGTGCTTTATTTATGTGTGGATAAGACTTCAATCCCAAATTGGGATCTTCTTATTTATCGTTGTTGCCACCACGTCTATAAGTTCAATTTTTGGCTGTAACGCCTGCAATTCAGGCAGTTTTGAAAATAGTAAAGCCGTAAATTCACCGTCAAAATGCGCTTGCCGACCTGCCTCGTCTGGGAAAACATCGAAAATGCCATAGGTCGTAGGTGCGATTTTGATTGCAAACCACTCTGTCGTAGCGGGTTCTTTTTCTACCAAAGCAACGCCGTTTCTCAAAAGACTCTCAAGTTCTGCTTCCTTACCTGGTTTTGCTTCAAAACGAGCTAGTACTCCAACATTTACCCTTTTTTTAGTCTCTTTACTAACGTGTTTTCTCCCAAGGGTTGTTGCCACCACATCTATAAGCTCAATTTTTGGCTCTAAGGCTTGTAATTCAGGCAGTTTTGAAAATAGTAAAGCCGTAAATTTACCGTCAAAATGCGCTTGCCGTCCTGCCTCGTCGGGGAAAACGTCGAAAATACCATAGGTCGTAGGCCCGATTTTGATTGCATACCACTGGGTTGTCGCAGGTTCTTTTTCTACCATCGCAAGACCCTTTCTCAAAAGACTCTCAAGTTCTGCTTCCTTACCTGGTTTTGCTTCAAAACGAGCTAGTACTCCAACATTTACCCTTTTTTTACTCTGATGATTCACAGATTCTTTCTCAGTAGATATTTGCTCATCTCCCTTCAGCGGAGTTGCAGCACGAAGGCTACTTGGCAGCATAACCCCTGCTCCAAAGCTTGCAGAGATGCCGAGTAACTTGAGGACATGGCGACGAGTAAGGGATAGAAAACGCTTGTTTTTCGGAATTGACATATATTTTGTGAAAATTCAAGAAAATTTTAGGTTGAACGTAGAACTGTCGATTTGCTCATTTTGCAAGGGTAAGCATAAATCAGACACTACACTATCAAAAATCTGTCTGATAAAACTATTCAGAGTACTTTCATCAGTGAAAGTATGTGTTATTAAAAAGCTTTATTAACTGCTGAAATTGGGATATTTCCTAATAGTTTGACGATTGATGCAATATGCAGATTGATGAAAATAGGGGCGGCAAACAGCGCAGCATACATGACGTTATGGTGTGCCCCAACTTCTGCCAAAAGAAAAAAGGCTAACCCACCCGCTACAACAAGGATATCTAGCAGACCAAACAAGTTAGCAACCCATAAATCGAATTTTTTTCCAGTACCGCTTGCCAGCAGTATACCAGCTCTTAAGGCTAGAAAAGCCGATGTTATGTGGAATATACCATCTGCAACACCGAAATAAGTCGGCATGATTTTCAAGCTTGCTTCAACGAGAAATCCTGCACCAAAAAATACTCGTAACCCTTGCATTAACATGAGATATTCCTGGTTTACCGAAAGCAATTTACCACGCAATGGTGTTAAGAAAAACCCAACGCTGACAATTCCTACCCCCAACAAAATAGCACCTAGAAATTCGATGCTGTTGATATCTTGAGGAAAAAGCCTTTTGGATGAAATGAGCAAATGTAACACTATCAGCCAGAAGACAAATATTCCAGCCATGAAAGCACGTAAATTTCTCGAAGCACCAGCGCTTTTTAAACTTTCAATAAAAAAGCTGCACAAAATGATGTTGAACAACAGGATGTACAATGTAGTTGCAGTGTATTCCATTATTCTCAGTAATAAGAACTTACAAAAGTACAGAACAGGTTAGATGTAGAGACCTGAATTGTTATACCAATTCTGATAGCTATATTACTTACGCAAAAAAGAACAGTGAAAGCCTTGAGTTACTGTAGAGCCAATTCACGAATTGACTTTACAACGTATAGCTTTGCGTAAGTCCTGAGCTAGTTAACAACTTGTTCAGGTTCAGGCAATACGCTCGAATTTGAAAATAAGCCTATTTGGGTCAAAAATTTTGCAGTGCTTGCTATTAATTTTTTGTTGAATTGCTGACGGACTGGATGTGCGAGCAACTCTTTTCGCATCTTACCCGGCTCATTAAGTCCGGCATCAACAAATATCTCACGTCGATAAAGCTTTTGTACAGAAAGTTGCATAAAACCTTTAATAGTAGACTCCATTTCTAAAATTCGTTGTTTGGGATATTTATTTAGCAACTCCTGACAGGCTAAATTAACATACTGGCGACCATATTTAATGTGTCTGCCTTCGTCTAAGTGGTGAAGCCAGTTTATGTTTTGGATAAACTTCGGTAAGATTTTATCCTGACCCATTTTACGATTATAAAAATCAACAATTTCTTCAAATATCAGAACCCGAACGAAGACCATAAAGCTGGCGATATCTGCTTCGGGAAAACTAGCCACTGCCAAAGCTCGATCGGGGTAAATTTTACCAGCATATTGCAGACAGAACTTAGAGAAATACCACATATGTTCATTCTCTTCTGCAATTAAATAATGCAGGTATTCTGATAATACTTCAAATCCTGGTGTATGCAAGCGACTCGTCATTTCTATTAATAATTCGCGGATGCCAGTTACATTCAAACTGCAAAAATTAATAAATTCCCATTTGCTTAATTCAATTAATTGTTCTTCAGAAAGTTCTTGTTCAAAACGAGTTCCATCAATCGACATCAGGCTCGATGACATCCATAATTTGTGGCTCTCTATGCTATCAGGCCAAACAAGTTCTTTGAATGGGTTATAAGTATCAGAGTTGGTTAGATTAATGAGTGTAGAGAGAGTTTTTTCTAATTCGGATGTATCTTGGATAAAAGTTGATGTACTCACAATTTTTGTTCCTTAATAAAAGTTGAATTTTTGCCCTGAAATTATGATCTGGAAGAGTCGAAAGTTGTCTTACTGGAATTTGTATTGGGAAATGCTGCACCGGCTGGGAATGTCATGATGTTGCGGTTATTTGTTTGTAACTTCCCATCCTGTTGTAGGACATCAGTGATATGAGCAAATGCCCATCCATGCCCCCATTGCGGATGATATACATCAAAGGGTGCTATTAATGTTCCATTGCCATTACGATCTAAAGGAAACCCGCTGTTTTGTAGCACAGGTTGCCGCGATTCATAATGAATGATAATTTCCTTTGGTTGCTTATAAATTTGAGGAGCTACCTGAATATTGAATTCGCCAAAGGCTGCGATCGCACCTTTGGGTGCGTGCCAACCACTAAATTCTCCACCAAGCTCGACACCATCAGGGTCAATCGCAATCAACTGAAATCCACCATCGCGTGCAACCCATCCTTGCGGCGGTACATAAGCGTTTGATTTATTGTATACGCGGTACTCCCATCGGGGGTCTAGCATGAAAGGAACCATTATTACGCGCCCAGTATATTTAGCACTATCAGGATCAACGCCAAAGCGTTTTGAAAAAAAACTTACAGCTTTTTGTCGATATTGCGTTATCTGTGCATCGTTCCAACCCATAATTTGATGCGAGAAAAAATTGAAGTCAGGAGGCGTGAAGTAGGGGTCTTTCGGATCATAAATCCCGTTAGCCATCAGTACTAAGTAATTTGTGTGACCTATGGGAGTACTATATAAGCTGTAATCCCGTTGATTGTTTCGCATATATGGATATGCGAATCCAGCTACGGATGTAGTCAAGATAATGCTGAATAAAAAGAATGCCACTAGCAGATTAGATTTTATTTTTTTTGGCTTCATAATGTACTAGTTATTAGACATGTCCGAAAATAATCAAAGCCTTTATTTTGGTGGGGCGTAAATGCAATTCTCAGAAATTCGTTCATATGTACCATCGAATAGACTTTGGGATATTTTTAGTTGATAATTAGGCAAAAAATCAGGAGTGATTCATCTCCGACAAAAGTCTAAACTCAAGTATTTACCCTACTTTAACCTTTGGTTTAAAATGTTCTAAAATTACAGATGTCACTTCACTTACTAATGGTTCTTTTAAAAGTGAATAATGATTTCCATCGATTTCACAAAATGAAGTTGTTTTTGGTAGTAGGGAACGCCATATTTGCATAGATTCTCTGCCCACACGCTCTTGAACATTTTGCCTTGCCATCAAAAGCAAACAGGAAACATCTTCTTCTATTGGTGATGCTTGATAGTTATACAGTGCATTGATATTAGACTGAAAGACATTAAAAAGAGGGCGGAAATCTTGCATCTTACCAAATGAGATCAAACCCATCTGTTGTGCCTCTTGCAATGCTTCAAATAGTAAATTTTCATCTGATTTTCC
The DNA here is from genome assembly GCF_015207005.2 of Desmonostoc muscorum LEGE 12446. Taxonomy (GTDB): domain Bacteria; phylum Cyanobacteriota; class Cyanobacteriia; order Cyanobacteriales; family Nostocaceae; genus Nostoc; species Nostoc muscorum. The sequence continues at coordinate 70,290 of NZ_JADEXS020000003.1, read as the reverse complement.
TTGTTGTATGCAACTAAGTTTTAATGTTTGTTCTACTTCAGCGAGATCGGATACAAACCAAGAGACAATTTCTGCAAATTCCGGAATCTGGCGGCGTAAAGGGGCAGGACTATCAATTAAAACTAGACTTTCTACCTGAATACCCTGCTGAATTAACTGCTGAGCCGCAACGTAAGCAATAACTCCACCCATTGACCATCCACCTAAATGATAAGGGCCTGACGGTTGAATAGCACGTATTTCATTCAGATAAACATCAAGCATTTCAGGTATCGAATTCATGAGATTTTGTTCATTCCCAGACTGCGCCTGAATGCCAAAGATATGTAATTGCTGTGACAATAGTTGTCCCAGATATCTGTAACACAAAACTCCTCCACCAGATGGGTGAAACCAAAACATTTTTGGACTAGGTTCTCGACCTGCGATCGAAATTATAGGTGACCATAGCTTCGACGAATTACCATAACATCGTTCATCTATTAATTTTGAAAGTTTTTCTAGTGTTGGATGTTGCAGAAGCGCAGTTACTGGGATCTCGGCTTCAAAGGTATTATTAATAGCAAGGGTTAAGCGTGCTGCTCTAAAAGAGTTTCCACCTAAGTTGAAAAAATCATCCTCAGCAGCAGGTGTTTCTATCTCAAGAATCTCTGACCATAATCTTGCCATTCTAGATTCTGTTTTAGTAAGAGACCGACAACTGACTTGAGCTTTTTTAATATCAATTGGTATCGGTAATGCTTTGCGATTAATCTTGCCTGTTGCACCAAGCGGAAGTTGATCGAGAAATATAAATTTTGCAGGAATCATATACTCAGGTAAGAATGCAGCAAGGTGTTGACGTAGCTCTTGCAAGCTGGGTGTTGCTCCATCTTTGGAAACGATATATGCAGCTAAGTAAGCGTCTTGTGTTTGATATCCTATAACTTTTGCGATCGCATTTGCCACACTAGGATGCTGCTGTAAAATGCTCTCTATTTCACCTAGCTCAATTCGATGTCCTCGTACCTTTACTTGTCCATCTTCCCTTCCGAGAAAGTCTATATAACCGCTTTTGCGCTGTACTCCCCAGTCCCCAGTTCGATAAATTCGCTTTTTCAAAACTGGATGAAATACGTAAGATTGTGCTGTTTTTTGGAAATCCAACCAGTATCCTTGTGCTACACCAACACCGCCTATGTACAATTCACCTGGAACGTTATTAGGGCGCGGTTGCATTCTCTGATCTAGGACATAGAACTCTTGATTAGTTAAGGGATATCCATAAGGTATGCTTTTCCAATTTGCGTCTATTTCACTGATGTCATAGTAGATTGACCAAATCGATCCTTCGGTTGCGCCACCAAGACTGACTACCTTTGCTGAAAATAACCGCTTAATTTTTTCCGGTAATTTAACAGGAATCCAATCACCACTCATCATAAACAGCCTAAACGACAGTTTTTGCGATGGGTAATTGATTTCAAAATTTTCTACTAGTAGCTGAACTAATGCCGGAACAGAATTCCAAACAGTTACATGATGTTCTGCACACAATCTTGCACATAAGGCAGGTTCCAGATTTGATCCTGGAGGAGGAATAACAAGTGTTGCACCAGCAGCTATAGTTCCAAATATATCATATACTGATAAGTCAAAACTCAAATCAGAAATACCGAATATTACATCATTGGAGTCAATATTAAAACGACGATTTATATCATCTATAGTATTAACTACTCCAAGGTTATTAAGCATTACTCCTTTTGATTCACCAGTTGAACCAGAGGTGAAAATTACATACGCAAGATGATTTGAAGACTGAATGCGTGGTAAATTTTCAGATTCTATAACCAAGTTATCAGTAAGATCGATTGCTATTCTTTCAAGGCTACTTATACATCTATCATTAAAGTTAGTCTCACACGTTAATACAATTTTGCACCCACAACGCTCTAATATATTTAACTTTCGATTTTCGGGAAAGGCAGGGTCAATAGGTACATAAGCAGCACCTGCGGCGATAATAGATTGCACCGCAATAACTTGTTCCCAACCTTTTGAGGCATATACTGCAATTAATTCGTTTGGCTTGACATTGTATCGCTTACGCAATGTCCAGGCGATACGGTTAGAAATATAAGTTGCTTCACCATAACTTATTGTTCTGCGGCAGTCGATGAGCAAAGGTTTATCTGATAGTCGCTTTGCTTGGCTGTAAAGATATTCATGCAGACATCGCTTTGATAGAGAAGCCTTTGTTTGATTATATTCTGAATGCTGCCTTTTTTCTTCTTTCGACCTGAAATCAAAATAAGATATATTCCAGATGCTTTCGTCTTCGGTCAATTTGGATAATAAGGATATATATGCGTTGAACATATCGTCAACAACTCCATCCTCAAACGCTAGATCCATAGTGTCCCAAATCAAAGAAACACCACCATCAGGTCTACTAATAGCTTGATGGTCTAAAAGAACTTGAGGTGTTTCAAGGCCGCTGAAAACCATGTTATCGTTTTCAAGCTGAAAAATTCCTGACATGGTTTCACTGTTATGTTCGTTCAGCATACTAACGAATGCGACTGGACTTGCAGCATGAAATGCTGAACCATCATGACGATTCCGCTCTTGAAGAAGATCTAAACCACAGACCATTGAATGTGCAAGATCGCGGAATATTTGACGGTGTACCCCCTGGCTGTCTAATTAGTATTTAAGAGCTTGAAACTCAAGCACAGTGAGAAGTCCCTGATGTTGATTGACCAAAGATTGTATTGTGCTAACTGGATTACGATGAAGGCGACGTTTTTGTTGGCGAGGAGCTTGTGCGATCGCTAATCTACGACGTTGAGTTTTATACTCAGCTATAGGTACTTCCCGAATTTGTTGAAGTAACTGTTTTTCGTTTTGAGCTACAAATAGAACTTGATATTGGCCCAAATCACGTAATTCAACAGTTGATTTGCGTCCACTAATACGTCGCTGATGGCGACGCAAATGACTAAATAAAGACTCGATTTTCAGGTTATCTGGTGGCAAACCAGGGATATCATAGCAGTGTAATAAGTCAGTACTGTATTTATCCCATAAACGTTGTAACTTTTTTTTGAGAGCAAACTGTGCCGGATTTTGTTGATGGTCAGGTTGAAACATCTGTAATAACTCTTCCATCTCACGCCGAACTTGAAAGCTTGTTAAAGGGATTTGGGCAGTCTCTGTAATATCGATTACATCATCTGAGGTACGGTCAGAATTATTAGGATAGCGCAAACAATTAGCAATTCGTCGCAACCATTGGTGCGCCTCTGACAAGTCAGACGCGACTGAACGATTATTACTTAAGGCAAGGTCCACCCATACTGATAACAGAGATAAATAATCTGTATCAATTTCCCGGTATGGTAAACTACGTAGTACTTCTCCAATAGCTAATAGTTGCTGGTAGCCCATTAAACCACCCCAACTAAACGGTTTGCGACTTGTGCGATTGACACAATCCCGAATCGCCGCACGAATTTGAGCTTCCACTGCCATTAATTCTGCGTCTCGTGACAAATAGGGGATGACTGAAAAAGGGGGGTACTATCTAGCTGCTGTTCGGAGCTTGGTTTTTGGGGTCTTTCAGAGTAATCAGGAACTTTTGGCAGCCCGTCTAAATCTGCCTTTAATTGCTGTCGGAGCTTTGTATCTAATGGCAGCACAGATTCACTCAAATTACTTAGGAAGTGTGCCTGACAACGTTGATGTGGTACATCTGTCCAAGTTGAATTTATTGCCGCGATGATTGCTGATTCCCCATCTGATAATGTTGCCAGCACTGTGTACGGCAACTCCTTATATGGTTGCAGCCACTCAATTAACCGTTGTGCTTGTGCCTGTGGCAATTGAATTGCACTAACTGGTGTGCCACTTAATACCTCGTATAACACATACAACAAAGTCCCATGACCCTCTGGCTGTAAGGCATCAATTGCCCAAATCAAACCACCATGTTCAATCGCTGTCGCAGCTAACTTCTCAGCCGTATGTGCAATCGTTCCACCCAACAGTGCCAAAAATTGACCGTATAACTTGCCCACATTGCTTTCGTTAATTTCAACACCGCGCTGGTTTAATGAGCGTTGAATTTCTACCAACTGTTGATGCTCATGTTCATGTTGCCAACCAATAAATGCCAGCACGTCTAGCCCGTAGGTACTGTAAGGCAGACTGTACTTTAGCACCCCAGTAGCGTAGTAATGTTTACCAAAATGTGTGCAATTGGGATTGGTACATTCTTTACTTTTACCTGCCACAAACACTGCACCATCCATTGTTTGAATGGTTTTACGCATGTGCCTTGGTCTACGTAGAACTAACTCTTTACCACAATGCACACATTCGATGAGCGAACATTCTAAAATTATTCGTTTGATGTTACTGAATTTTCGTTCTGGGCGATGGCGAGGCAACTTTACTATCACTAATTTTTTACTGCTGCTAGGTGCTTTCCTCAGCTTACCTGCTTTGTATACCAACTAGATAGCTAGGGGGTCTGAAGTATTTTTAACTGCCAGTATTGGGATTGTTTTTGCTAAACGAAATTACCATCAAGCTTGTGATTTGCTGCGAGATGCTGATATTGCCATGTATCAAGCCAAGCTTCAAGGCAAAAGTTGCTATCAAATATTTGATATCCAAATGCACACTCAAGCACTCCAAAGACTCAACTTAGAAAATGACCTACGTCAAGCTCTTAAAAGACAAGAGTTTCTCGTTTACTATCAACCAATTTTTGATATCAACAATCAGCATTTAGTTGGTTTTGAAGCCTTGGTACGCTGGCAACATCCGACTCGCTCCTTTATCTGCCCTGGAGATTTTATTCCGCTTGCTGAAGAAACCGGACTGATTGTAACACTAGACCATTGGATACTTTACACTGCTTGTCAACAACTGGCAGCATGGCAAACTCAATTCTCTAGTAAATTATCTTTAAAGGTCAGTGTTAATCTTTCGGCTCAAGATCTGCGGAAAGTTTCTTTACTTCAGAACATAGAATGTATTTTAGCTGAAACTGGTTTAGCTGGTAATTGTCTTACTTTAGAAATTACTGAAAGTATGCTCATTGACAATATCACTGAAGTCATCTTGGTTTTAGAACAGTTAAAACAGCTAGGAATTCAAATCAGTATTGATGATTTTGGTACTGGATATTCATCGCTAAATTATCTCCATCGCTTACCTGCTGATAACCTCAAGATTGACCGTTCTTTTATCAATCAAATGTCAGATGATAATCGCAATTATCAAGTTGTCAAAACTATTGTTGCCCTGAGTAATCAGTTGGGGTTAGCAGTGATAGCCGAAGGCATTGAAACACAACAGCAACTTCAATGGTTACAAGAACTCGAATGTGAGTTTGGTCAAGGCTACTTTTTTTCTCAGCCTCTAGCTGCTCATGAGATTGAAACTCTCTTTTTCCAGCAATCTGATCGCATTGCTTCTTCAATTTCTCATAGAGATTAATAGCAATTGTAACGACCTAAAAGCAATCGCCGCATTTCTGTCCAGCCCAACCAACTGACGAATGAACAGCTTGAGGTTGAGGTTTTTCCCGTAGACCTCCTCAAATCGCTCTCGGCTTTCAACGGCTTCGGCGTTGAACAGCAGTTCTTCTAAAGACAGTAGATCGGCATCGCTCAGCGGAACATCTTGTTTGAGGAGCGATCTCATGAATCTCTACTTGATCGCCATCTTTCTTTTCAAGTACCCCATCACCAACAGCCACATCTTTTTATACTTAAAAAGCCCTGATAAAAATTCAGAGCTTAGTTTTGTACACAGTTTATTAAATGCCAGCTATAAAATTTTTGCCAGCGGTTTTCTATAAAATTAATCATCCCTGAATTGCTTAGTTAAAGATAGTGGGGAAACTACCCATTGTTTACCCATTTTTTTCTAGGTAGCTATTTAATAAAGTCTTAAGATTTGTAGATATCCTGACTCTGCAACCTTGCCCAAGCAAACCAATTACTCGCCATCCTTCACTTCGAGGTTAGGACTATTGCTGGGTGGGTTTACATTAGAACAGCGTGGTGATTTTTATCACAACCAAAATGTCTGGGTGAAAAGCTCTCCTTCCTACTTTGAAAGGAAAAAGCAAGAAATAGAAAAGCTTGAAAGGCAAGCCCTAGAGAAAAAAATGCTCGAGAGAGAAATGGCTTTAGCTGAAGATAAAAAGTGGTACGAAGAACATGGTGATGATGATTTCGATTATGACGAAAATGAAGAATAATATCTAAGTATCACTTTACACACTAAATTAGACTTGCGACTACATATTTGTTTGACAAGAGACTTAACCAAAATATAGTTGAGACAAAGAGGCAGAGGGCAGCGCAGTCTTCTCCCTTGGATCTAGCTCCCCCTTTAAAATGATTATCATTCTATTTATGGCTGATTTTATTTTTTGGAAGTCCCTAATATTTATTAAACTCTTGGAGCGCGATCGCAATCTCAAAATTTTCTGGGATTTTAACCATTTAATATCAAGCAGATAAACTTAGCAGCTTAAGTTCCCGATGAAAATCATGATTTTCACTTGCCAGCGTAGTCTGAAATAGTCAAGCATTAATTATTTCATATAGAAAAAATTTTTAACTACTAATTATTTAGTATAAAAGTTCTAGTTTGTTTTGTATCATTGCCTCTATTGATAACAATAGGTAGACCAAAAGCCAGTTAGGAAAAAATTTGAAATACTTAGAGGTAGCAAAAAAATACCTAATTCAAGAATTGAGGTAATTTTTTAGAAAACGTACTTTATAATTTCGCAGAGGAGTTAGATGTATGGCTCATTTAGGTATACTCTGTCCCCCAACAGATGGTCACTTGAACCCAATGACTGCTTTAGGACGTGAATTGCAAAGACGTGGAAATCGCGTTACCCTATTCGGAATTCCTGATGTTAAATCCAAAATATTAGCAGCAGGATTAGACTATTGGACTATTGGAGAGTCCAGATCTCGTCAAGGTACAAACGTACAGCCTTTGTCAGAGTTAGGTGAATTGAGCGGGTTTGCGGCTTTAAAATATATCCTAAACCTAATGAAAGAGGAAGCGCATCTGCTGCTTAGTGAAGCACCACAAGCTCTAAAAACGGCCGGTATAGAAGCATTGTTGGTAGACCAAACTACAATAGAAGGTGAGACAATTGCAGAATTTCTGCAAATTCCTTTTGTTACTGTTTGCAATGCTCTGCCACTTAATCTTGAAGATGGCATTCCACCTTTTTTCACATCCTGGAGCTATAACACAGCATGGTGGGCGCGTTTACGCAACAAAGCAGCTTACTCGTTGATGAAGCGTTTTACACAGCCGATTACACAAGTTTTAGACGAATATCGTCAAACATGGAATTTACCCCTCTACTCTCAGACGCCTCAGAGAGATAGCTTTTCCCAACTTGGCCAACTAAGTCAATTACCTGCTGAGTTTGAATTTCCAAGACAGGATTTACCTAAGTGGTTTCATTTCACTGGCCCCTATCAAGATCCAACTGGACGAGAACCTATAGCTTTCCCCTATGAAAAGTTGACAGGGCAACCGTTGATTTATGCTTCACTTGGGACTTTGCAAAATCGCCAACAGTATATTTTCCGTTGTATTGCAGAAGCTTGCAGTGCATTAGACGCTCAATTGGTAATTTCTCTTGGTGGTTCCAATTGTTTTGAATCACTACAACAACTGCCAGGCGCTCCATTAATTGTGAACTACGCGCCTCAACTAGAACTACTTAAAAAGGCTACTCTTACTATTACCCATGCAGGATTGAATACAGTTTTAGAGTCTTTAAGTAATGGTGTACCACTAGTAGCTATCCCAATTGCTAGCGATCAGCTAGGGGTAGCATCACGCTTGGCTTGGACAGGGACTGGAGAGGTTGTCTTATTATCTCAACTCACTGTTCCTAGATTGCAATCTGTTATTCAACGGGTAATGACAGGAGATTGTTACAAGGACAATGCTTCCAAATTACAAGCAGCGATTCAACAATCTGGAGGAGTTAGTCGTGCTGCTGATATTGTTGAACAGATTGTAGCTACACGAAAGCCAGTACTTTCTAATTTTCAAACAGAATAAGTGATAAGCAAACAAAGGACAAAAGTACATTTTTAAATTTCCTCAAATGAACCTATACAAAATTAGCTTCTGCTTTTTTAATATCAGTGCGTTATATTGCATGTTCTCCTCAACAGTAATTGCACAAATTATTCCTGATCCGACTTTACCTAATAACTCCCAAGTCACAAATCAGGGTAGCACGAGCAATATTAGTGGAGGAACCAGGGCGGGCAATAATCTGTTCCACAGCTTTGAAAAGTTTTCTTTACCTACAGGTGGCACTGCTTACTTTAATAATGATTTAAATATTGAGAATATTATTAGTCGAGTAACAGGTTCATCCATATTCAACATTGATGGTTTACTCAAAGCTAATGGTACAGCAAACTTATTTGTGATCAACCCTAGAGGAATTATTTTTGGTTCTAATGCTCGTTTAGACATTGGTGGCTCATTCGTGGGCAGTACGGCCAACAGCATTAACTTTCCTGATGGTTCTCGCTTTAGCGCTACAAATCCCGAAATTAAATCCTTGCTAAGTATCAATGTGCCAATGGGATTGCAATATGGATCAAATCCTGGTGCAATTCAAGTTGAAGGCAAAGGTCATAATTTAACTATTCCCATACCTTTATTCTCTCCAGTTTTAGGGGCTGGTACTAGCATCAATAGTCTACAGGTAGCTTCAGGCAAAACCCTTGCTTTGATAGGGGGTGAAGTTAGTTTAAGAGGTGGGATTTTGACGGCTCCCGGAGGACGGATTGAACTGGGTAGTGTCAATGACGGTGTAGTTATCCTTAATCCTACTGGCTGGACTTTAGGTTACCAAAATGTACAAGATTTTCAAGACATAAAGTTATCTCAGCAAGCATTAGTAGACGCTAGTGGCTTTGGAGGCAGTTCAATTCAGCTGGTAGCTAATCAAATTTCCTTAGAGGATGGTTCTCTAGCATTGATTCAAAATCAAGGAACTCAATCAAGTAAGAGTATGGTTTTCAATGCCTTAAACTCCATACAATTAAGCGGGACATCTCCAAATGGAGAAATTTCTAGCGGTTTTTTAAACGAAACGTTAGCAGGAGATTTAGATGATATTATAGTTTCGGCCAAAAATTTATTAATTAAAAATGGAGCAACTATATATAGCAAAACTTTTAGTAACGCTAATGGAAGTAATATAATTTTGAATGTACCTGATTCGATACAAGTATCAGGTTTTTCTTCTATTAACCCTGGTATTGCCAGTGGCATTGGTAATTACACTTTTAGTTTGGGAAAAGCTAGAGATATCATAATAAATACAGGGATTTTTTTAGGACTAGATGGTGCAACAGTGCTGTCTGGAACGTTTGGTTCTGGCAAAGGAGGAAATTTAACTATTAATGCAAATCAAAAAGTTGAGCTAAGCGGATTCAATCCTTTTATTTATCTTGCATCAACCCAGTTAGCTGTTGGAGCATTCAATACTGGAGATGCGGGAATTTTAACAGTTAATGCACCAGAAGTAGTTTTGAGAAACGGTAGCAATATCAATTCTTATACTTTAGCATCTGGTAATTCAGGAAGCGTCGTAATCAATGCTGAAAAATCTATAAACATAACACGGGAAAGTTCAAACACTTTAGTTTACGATCAACCATTTGGTATATCATCAACCGCAGCGTTTACATCTAAACCAATACAAGAATTATTAGGATTATCTCCATTTGTAAATGGAAATTCTGGATCTGTAACAATTAATACAAAACGGTTAAATCTCAGAGAGGGCACTTTAATTAATGTAAGTAATTTTGGAAGCGGTGATGCAGGAAATTTAAATATTAATGCTGAATATATTAGTTTAGATAATTCAATTGTTGCAGCAGCGACTGAATCAGGTAAGGGTGGAAATATTTTTTTGAACTCAAATGTTTTACAATTATCTAATAATAGTAGTATTAATGCTACTGCTAGGGAGCTAGGTTTCCCTTCAGATATTTCTTCAAATTCTACCAGGAGAAATCTTAACGATGCTGGTAATATCAATATAAACACAATTATTTTTATTGCTTCAAAAAAGAACAATATAACGGCAAATGCTTTTGAAGGAAGAGGCGGAAACATTAAAATCAATACTCAAGGACTATTTATTTCCCCCGACACAAAGATTACAGCCAGTTCCCAACGAGGTATTAACGGCACAGTACAGATCAACTTCCAAAACAGAAATCCCAGCCTTACCAAAGTACAACCACAGGCGATCGCACAAGCTCCAGAGATTGTATCAGTATGCCAAGGTCGTTCTGGTGGAATAGCAAGTACATTTGTGAATGCTGGTGCTGGGGGACTAGCAGCTAGTTCTGGCAACCAGTTAGATAGCAGTTCTACTTGGCAGAGAAATTCTACTCCTCTTGGGACGATTGATAATTCGGAGCAATCAAAGTCATCAACAACTGAAGAACCCATAGAAATTGTAGAAGCTCAGGGTTGGATATTGAATGCTGATGGAGATGTAGTCTTGACCGCACAACCCAATCCACCAAGCCCCTATGCCCAGGTGTCTGCTTCTACATGCCATGAGCTACCTTCCAGGTCGCAAGTATCATCGATAACAGAAGGGGTGCAGGTAAAATGATTAGTTTTTGGCGTTTATTCAAGTACTTGTTGTTATGCATTCTAGGGTTATCCATAGCTATAGGACAGCCGTCTGTGATTCTGGCTCAGGAAGTAAGCAAACAAACACAACAGCATCAAGCTGAAGTACTCAACCACAGGGGACAAAGGCAACTGGATAGAGGTCAGACAAAAGAAGCCTTAGATACTTGGCAGCAAGCTACAAAACTTTTTGAACACCTAAAAGACACAGAGGGAATCACCGGAACCTTAATCAATCAAAGTGTTGCCCTACAAGCTAATGGTTTACATCTTCGAGCTTGCAAAGTACTTTTAAAAGCCTTGAACTTCAATGCTGAAATCTGTGCTACTTCATCAAATCAATTTGTTGATTCTACAAAAGGACTACTTGATGTATCTATTGACAAGTTGAACCCAATACCCGTACACGTACTAGGATTACAAAATTTAGGCAATGTATTGCGTCAATTAGGCAAGTTGTCTGAATCAGAATTAGTTTTGAAAAAAACTTTATCAATTGCTCAACAGTTACCTAATTTTGAAACTGATAATATTTTGCTATCACTCAATAATACTGAAAAATCTATCTATCAACAGGCACGGTATAAATATATTTGGATAGAAGAGCCAGCTTTTCAAAAAGAAACTGTTAACTTTATCCAAAAACAAGCACTCAAATTACTGAGTGATTATCAGTCATTGAGCGATATCCGAACTGTATCAATACCAATCAAACTACAGGCGCAACTACAACGGTTGAGCTTACTGTTAGACTTTCAAAAGTGGTTAAAAGCAGAATCAAATTCAGGCAATACACAGTTAGCTGCAATTCAAACTCAAATCAATCAACAGATTAAACCTTCAGTAGAACTAATACTGAAAAATACTTCTGCATTCTCTGAATTATCTGCTAGTCAATCTATTTATACCAAGCTAAACTTTGCCAATAGCCTCAATCAAATTCCAGATGAGCAATTACATTCAGTAGCCATCCAATATGCAGAGTCAGCTTTGCAAACGGCTAAAAGCACTAACGAACAGCGGCTGATGTCTTATGCTCTCGGTACACTGGGCAAATTGAAAAAACAACACGAGAGATCGCTCCATTATCTCGAACAAGCGATGGCTTTGGCTCAATCAATTCAGGCATGGGATATCGCATATCAGTGGCAGTACGAATTGGGTTTAGAGTACTACAAACAACGAAAGTATGACAAAGCTCTTAAAGCTTACAGTGCCGCAATTAATAACCTGACGCAAGTTCGCAATAATCTTTTAGCAAGTAACGCAGATTTACAGTTCTATTTTTATGAGAAAGTAGAGCCTGTTTATCGTGAGTATATGCGATTATTGCTGTCATCTGGCAATCCTAATTTAGAGCTAGTAATTCAGACGAACGAACAATTACAAATAGCAGAACTGGAGAATTTTTTGAAATGTGGCAGGCTTGACCTTATAAAATTGAATGAAATTGATAAATTAAATAACAACCCTCCAACAGTTATTCATGTTATTGATCTAGACGACACTATAGAAGTAATTGTGCAATCTCCTGACCGTTCTCTTCACCGCAACTCTGTAGATGCTAAGTTAATTAAAGACCATATTAATAATCTGTTGGATGGATTACAAGACAAGAATCTAGTTTATGCAAATAAGTCTGTATTGATTTCACACTCTCAAGCGCTTTATCAGCAGTTAATTGCACCTGTTAAAAAATATTTTCCTTTATCAGGAACCCTAGTATTTACTTTGGATGCATCTTTCCAAAGTTTACCGATGAGTTTACTTTATGATGGGAAAGACTATCTCATAGAGCATTACAGTATTGCAGATACTTTAGGTTCCAAGGTGCGGCCTCCAAAAGTTTTAGCTCAAAATCAGTTAAGAGCTTTAATCGCTGGAATCAGTAAAGAAAGCCCTAGCTTTTATGCTCCAAATGCTCCTAAAGGATTGAAAGCATTGCCAGGAGTAGAAGTAGAAATAGCAAATATAAAAAAAGAAATTACTTCTTCAAAAGTTTTACTGAATGAGAAGTTTGTTAGCCTCTTGTTAGACAAAGAATTGAGTGAAGACAATTTTTCAATTGTTCATTTAACTACCCATGCTCAATTTAGTTCTATTCCTCAGCGGACAATGATTTTTGCCTGGGATAAACCAATTACAGTATTAGAATTTAATAACTTACTAAAAGAAAAAACTCAGACGGATCGAGATGCTATTGAGTTGTTAGTTTTGAGTGCTTGCGAGACAGCTAAAGGGAACAAGAGGTCAGCATTAGGAATGGCTGGAGTAGCAGCACAAGCAGGAGCGCGTAGCACGATCGCCACTTTATGGCAGGTAGATGCTGATTCCAGTGCTTTACTTATGAAAGAATTTTACAAAGGGCTAAAAAATGGTTTGACCAAAGCCGAAGCGCTACGTCAAGCACAATTGCAACTAATATCAAATCCTCGCTACCAGCACCCCTATCAGTGGGCTGCATTTTTACTAATTGGCAGTTGGCTTTGATTTTGTGGATTTTGGCGCTGTTCCAACCATTTTACTAATTTTAAGCCTGATTGTACCTTTTGAATCTCAAATGTGTCACCACTGCTTTTTGCCAATTGATCTGCTATTGTATAGGCTTGTTCTGCTTCTTCTGGTAACAATGCTCCTAAATAGCGATCGCCCAATAATCGGTACAAAGTCGGATTGGAGCTACCCGCTACTACTCGTGCCTGCAATGTTTTGATTGATTCATCCAAAAGAAACTTCGACATATATATAGCATCTAGGTCGTAGAGAGCAGCTTCTTCACTAGGCAAGCCCAAAGCGTCAATTTGCTTTACTTCGTCTGAAACTTGCTGAACCTCATCAAAAGGTAATAGATGAATTACTAACGGAGCATAATCCAAGGGTTTGCTGCCCTGGTTGGCAATCACAGTGATTGTATATGTATTGCCATACTGTAGTTCTTCTTGCTCTTTTGGGTATGGAAGTACTGTAGTGTCTTTTACATCTGTCTGCCAGTGAACACCATTTCCCTTAACTATTACGGTATAACTATCTGCCTGTGCCACTGAGCGCCAAGAGATTTGTGGACGGTTATTTACGATTGAACTGCCATAAGGACTAGTCACAATTGGTGCATTTTTCTTCTCATCAGGCCCCTTGTAATCATGTGGACAAGGGACTATATTTAATACTGAACACTGTACGGCTTCGCTAGGCGGTGGCGCACATATTTGTGCATTAAAAATAGTAGGTTGCTTGAAATATAGGAATTTACGATTTAAAAAGCAAAGTACTTTAACTGTATTTCCCTTAGTGGGATTGATCCGCTCTCCTGGACACAAATATCTTCCCGTTCTCAAGAAGCGATCGCCTGTGCCATAAACTCGACCACTTGGTTCATTGCACAATTTTTTCTCTAGTATCCGTTGATGCCCCCATGCACTACCTATCGTTAAACTAATTAGTGTAGATATTACTATAAAAGTTGTAACTGGGACTACAAAGACATTTTTAGTTTGGCTAAGTAAGTTCAGCATTACAACTTCTCGAAAAGGTACTTACAATTATTAGTTTACTTTAATTGTAGAATAAAAATATAAAGCTTGGCTAATAATATTAAAGCTTATTGTGGGTTTGTTTCACTTTGATTTAGAGGAAGGGATTTAAGCCTGATTCTTTCTACTAATTTTCCCCGCCAACCAAAGACTTCTGGCTGTTTAGACTCAAGTACCAAGCAAGCCTCCCAAGAAAGCCAGGAATTTTCGTTATCATCCAAAGCTTCTTGAACCTGTGCCAATAAACAGTAAATATCCGCTCTTTGAGGATCTAATTTTTCGGCTTTTTCTAAATAATCTTTTGCTTGGCTTAACTTCCTTTGTTCTAGTTTTGCCCATGCCAAATTTTTATATAATGCAGCTTTTAATTTAGGATCTTTAGTTTTTTGTAAAGCTTGCAGTGCAAGAGCGATCGCTGCATTATAGTCACCTTTTAAATTTTTCAATCTTGAAAGATTATTAATAGCTGGGATAGCTTGACTATTAATCTTTATAGCCAACTGATACTGGTGTTCTGCCAAATCATCTTTCCCTTGGTCATCATAATAAGTTCCTAAACCATAATGTCCTGACCAATTATCAGGTTTTAACTTTAAAGCTTTTTCATAATTAGTAGTTACACACTCGAATTCATTTATTAGCTGGCAAACAAAAGCTAAATTATTATAAATATCTACATCTTGTTTATTATACTTTAATGCTAATTCATAATATTTTTTAGCTAACTGTAAATCTTTAGTGCTACGAGATGCTTTATCAAAATAAAATTTTGAAATAGGCAGCCTGAGTTGAGGATTAATTTTGATGGCTGAATCAAAAAATTCTTGTGCGCTCTCAGAATTATTTGCTGCCTCAGCCTTCTCCCCTTCAGACACTAAATATTTAGCTCTTAGTGGTAAGAATACTTTAAAAGTTAAAAATACTCCTAAAATCAAAAATCCAATTACTGCACTGACTCTAAACGTTTTAGACTTCGTTAGTCTGTGAATCTTACTTCGGAGAGGAAGTTTTTGTAAACGCTCCAAAATTATTTTAGTAGTCGCGGGTCGCTGTCCTGGGAAGGGAGCCATGAGTTCATCGAGAAAATCCGCGAAAGGTTCATCAATTTGTGATGCGTGTTTTCTCCAAATAAGTTTTCCTGTTTGTGGATCTGTTGGCAGTTTTACTAAAGGTATTCCTGTGACTAAGTAGACAAAAGTCTTGCCGATCGCATAAAAATCTGATTGGGGTACAGCCTGGCCATTGATTTGTTCTAAAGGAGAATAACAAGCAGTACGGATGACTGTAATTTCATATTGTCCACCAATTCCAATATCAGTACCTCCAGAACTGCTAACCTTAGCTAGATAGGTGTTTGTTACCTCTCGAACTGCACCAAAATCAATTAATGCAAGGCGGTCGTTAGTTTGAAGAATAATATTAGAAGGCTTAATATCTCGATGAAAAAAGCCAGAGCGATGCACGAAATCCACAATGTTGAACAGCTGTTGCAATAAATCTAAAGCTTGCTCCTGAGACACTTTTCCATAAGTTTTTACCCATTCTTCTAAGTTTTGTCCCTCAAATTTTTGCATTACTAAACAATGCAGTTGTAAGGAACTTTCCTCAGAAGTGAAGGTAAAGTAATCATCAATTGTGACAGTCGGAATACCTTCATGTTCTAATAGCTGAAGGACTAGTGCTTCTCGCTCAAACAACTCTATTAATTTAGAGTCTTGCGATTTTAGCACTTTCATCACCTTACGAGTACCTAAATCATCTACCTCAAAAGCTTCCGTATGCTGGCGCGATTTTAACGGAATTAATGGTTCAATTAAGCGTATTCGTTGATTAATTAATAGTTCAGTTCCACAATAAAGACACTTTAGGCTGTTATCAGAATTTTGTCTATGTTGACAATGAGGATTAATACAGTAGCTCACATAAGTAAATATTATCAGGCTGATTTTAAACTAGGTAGTACATTCTGATATTCTGCCGAAGAACAATTAATAAATACATACTTCCTAACTAAAGGCTGTAAACTTAATAATACCTCCTTTTTGATACTTCTCTTTTGCTCCAGTAAAGAGCGCTCAATTAGGGCTTCTAATGCCTCGATTAATTTTGAAGTTGTTACCTCAGCCTTAAATTGATGTAACAATTGAGAAACAGGAATTGAATCAGCAGAAGATTTTGTAAGTGTCTCTGCTAAATAAAACATGATTTTCTTTTCTAAATTTGTCAAACGACCAGATTCTCCAAATAACTCATCCAAATTCTCTTGGAACAAATCTGTCATGAATGTAGTTTTACATTTAAAAAATTCTTCTACACTTCCACCAAAGAAATCTTGAATTCTACTTGCAACTATTTGCAAAGCTAAAGGATTACCACGATACATTTCGACTAAATCTACCCATCTACCCTGGTCAGTCAACCCTTTGGCTCTAAAAATTTCTAAAGCTTCTTTTCCCAACCCTTCAATCTTGATTATTCTGGCTGGTTGTCCCTTACGTTGTAAACGAACTATATCAACAAAAGGTTCGCGGCTCGTTAGCAATAAACAGCTTTTATGTTGTTCTTCTACTAATCTTTTGAAAAAGATACCATAGTCTGCATATTGCACACCATAGGGATTAGAAGTTGCATTCCTATCTCCTTGCAATATTGATTCTGCTGCGTCTAAAACAATCAGGTAACGCCGCGATCGCAGTTTATCAAGCAACATAGAAACTCTAGCTTGATTATGCTCAGGTAAATCTAACTGCTGATTTTCCGATTCAAACAATAGCTTGAGAAGATCACCAACCAATTCTGAAGATGATGGAGCATAGAAAAGTGGTTTCCAAACAAAAGCATCAAATCCTGGTAGACCATTATCTAAAAACTCAAATAATTTGGCAACTAAAGCACTTTTTCCGATTCCTGCTGGCCCAATTAATGCTATACAGCGCTCTTGAGCAACTAATTCTTTTAACATTGCTAGCTCAGGAGTCCGTCCATAAAAATTAGATACATCTGGTGGATATCCCCCAATAGCAGGTAAAATATCCGGAGTTTCGTCTAATTTTTCTGACCATTTACTAGACACTAGCCTGGCTTGGTTTTCTAGGATACGCCGCAGACGTTTTTTTGTTACTTTCTCTCCGCTACCTAATATCCCTGTTAGTAGTACCCAAAGCGTAGGTGCTACTCGACGCTGTAAATATTCATAAGTGTAAGACCCGTTTTCTGCAATTTCCTTGTAATCTAGGTCAAGCCAAGCTGCTTCAATTACAATTTTTTCAGCTTCCTCTAGCCACCTGCCTTGCTTTGCGAATACCAGGTCGTTTATTACTTTGACAGCTTTTTTAGCATCCACTTGAATAAAACTCCTTGACAGGCTGGTAAAGCAATCTACAAACGCTATGGAAAAAGTTTAAACTTTTATTTCTTGCATAACTTCTCACTTCATTAGAAGTGGGCGTGTACCAAGATTAACAAGATTTTGCTTACTTCTACCAAAAACTATTATAAGATTTTACTATACATTTTTGTTTGTCTGAGTTGCCTAATTGGCTCTGTACTGCTATATACTGCAATAAAGTCTAAACTTTTTTGACGGTTAGGTACTTGCAAAATCGGTCAAAAGCTGAATTAGTGTCCAAGACGCAGGCTCAGCATTTGACAATCCTTGACTTCCACCTACGTCCTGGATCTGGTTGATTGAAACCTTTTGCAAATAAAAACCTTAAACAAATGTGGAGGAATTTAAAGCCAAAAATCAGAATCTTGTTAGATTCATGGCAGACAGAACTTTTGTAAGATCAAGCTAATAAAAACTAGATATGGAGGTTAAATTATGACAATAGCCACATTTAACGAACAAAGCGCCACTAAGGAGTAGGCGCTTCGTCTGTTCGTAAAATCCATCGTTTTTTTCAGAGCGGGAGTTGATCTCAAAGGTACAAAAAAAGTGGTTGTTGAAGTTTGGCGACAGAGACGACCACTGAAATTGTCCAAGAGCTTTATCCGCGCTTCAGCTCCATTATAGGAGTTACCGCAGAAAATGTCTATTTGCAGCGGTGAGTTTTGGCTGTCAAAATTTATAAGTTTGTGTAAAGTTAAGTTCTCTGGAGAGAAAACGCGAATTTTGTAGCTAAGAGTAGTAGCGCGTAATGCGATCGCCGTTCATCAGCAGAATGTAGAAGGCTGGTGTAGTGCGATCGCGGATTCAACCCCCTCTGATGCTTGAAAACCAACAATCAGGGGAATCCGTAGTGAAAGAATGTTCAACAAAAAGTCCTCATGCATTGCGCTTGGGGTTGCCAGAGACGGTAGGAATTGAGTTTGTGCCAGCGGGAGTGTGGCTGTCGGAAAATCTGCGAGTTCTATCAGGGAGTGCGCTAGCCCTTACACCGACTCATTGGAATGAGTACGGATTGGTGCTGGGTTCAATAGAACAGTTGCGCTCATTAGTAAAAGAACACCAACCAGATGTCGGGCTGCTAGTTATCATGTCGCCCGATTTTTTGTTGGCTGGGGTGATAGTTGTGTCAACTGGAGAAGCGTTTGCGTTTACCAGAGGATCTGCGGCATCGAAGGTTTTGGGTGAAATTTATTTGGGTGTAGCCGGGGGTGAGGTATGACTTGTGTAGTGGTAAATCGTGAGCAAATAGCGCAACACTTGGAGGCATTGGGTTACAAACAGGGAGATCCGGTATACCTGCGCTCGTTTTACCCCAGCGACGACCCACGCAAAGCAAACGATTCTGGCAGAAGTGCAGAGTCACGTAACCTCAAGCAGTTAGTACGAACAGCAACTGCATGGCAATCGGATGGCAGGGGAGTTTACTTCGTAGTCAACGGCGGCGGACAAAAAGATGACTTGGTGAGAGACTGCCGTGCCATTTTCTACGAGCATGACAACTTAGACAAAGAATTGCAACGTGAGTTATGGCGATCGCTGTGTTTACCAGAACCGAGCTTACAAATAGACACGGGTGGCAAATCCATCCATAGCTATTGGATATTGACTAGCCCAATCAGTCCTGAGCAATGGCGGAAATTGCAAACTGATTTACTCGAATATTCCTCGGGCGATCGCTGTTTGAAAAATCCGTCGCGGGTGATGCGACTGGCGGGGTGTTGGCATTTTGCAGCAAATAACATTCCTAATGGGCCCAGTCAGATAATTCTCAACACTAGTAAACAGTACAGCTACGACGAACTAAGGGCTATTATTCCTCAGTCTAAGACAGTAGTCCCGTCAATTCCACTAAATGTACCAAGTGGTGATGTACCGTTAGAATGCTGTTTAACTAAAGCAGACAGAGCATTAGTTGACTCTGGTGCAGTCCAGGGAGAAAGAAATAGTAAGGGTGCAGCACTCGCCCGTAACTTAATTGGCACAGCTGCTCGGTTAAACCATCTGAGGCATAGGTTTAATGAAGAACCACGGGCATTATTTGATTCTTACTGCAAAAGCTGCTCCCCTCCACTTGATACCAGGGAAGCAGATGCGATTTGGAAGTCAGCAACCAAAGATAATCCCACTGCCACACTTACGGATGAAGCCTTAGAGAACTGTATAAAATCGTGGCAGCGACAACAGTCAGTTAATTCTCAACCTCCACGGGGATTTGACTCCAAAAAGCAAACTGTCACTGGTGACAGCACCAAAAAAGGTGACAGTTCAAAGAAAGCCACAGACGAGATTGCGTCAACTGTCACCACTGTCACCAAGATTCTAGAAGCCGGGTTTACAGACTACGAAGAGACGCAAAAGATAGGAGAACTTCTAGATAGTACTAGTGTAAAAAAAGCTGCACTAGATCAAATAGTTTCTTCAATCAGAACCCGAATGGATGAGGTTCAGCCAGATGATGAAATTCGCCTAGAAAATTTGATTAACTGGCACAATGCCAAGTTGGACTTTAAACAAGCCTTGCCTAGTATGGCAGCGGACTTATTGCACGATGCAGAGATTCTTAATATTGAACCAATAGTCATCTGGCAACCATTGATGGCAGCGGTATTATCACTGGTTGGCAAGCGGATAAAGCTCTCTGTGGAATCTCATACAGTGCCAGCGATCGCCTGGACGGCCACAGTATTGGAATCAGGTGGTGGCAAAACCAGAGCCGATACCCTAGTGTTGACTCCGCTCAAACGTAAGCAAATTGAAGCTCGTAGGCGATATGAGAAGGAAGTAGGGGCATACCAGAATTGGCAGGGTGATGCCGAAGAGCGCCCACCCTATCCTTTAGAACGCAAATATATGTTTGAGATGGCAACGATTCAGGCCGTCATTAAACGCCTTTCAGAACAGAAAGACAATGGTGTGCTGTGGGCTAGGGATGAACTAGCAGGGTTGTTTAAATCGTTTGGGCAATTTAATAAAGGAGAAAACGAAGGGCTGGAATGTCTACTCAAACTGTGGGATGGCGCACCAGCACAAGTAGACAGAGTGTCGCAAGGTGACTCGTATGTGGTGGAAGACACAGCACTGTCACTCACCGGAGGGATTCAGCCGGGGATGTTCCGCAAAATCTTCAAAGACCCAGAAGATTCACAAGGGATGTTGGCGCGGTTCTTGGTAGCCAAAGCTAATACTCTCATGCCCAAACGTGTAAAAGGCTACTGTGTATTAGCTGAGAAATTACCTCCATTCTATGATTGGCTAGAGAATTGCCCAATGGGTATAGTCAAGCTGTCCAAGAGCGCAGACGCTTATTATACAAAGCTTTGTCAAGTGATTGGACAACAGGCATGGGCGACGACACAACCGGCGATTAGGGCGTGGATGTTCAAGCTGCCCACTCAGTTATTGAGGATTGCGCTGGCTTTGCACTTGATTGATTGTTATTTTGACCGGGACGGCAATAGCTCACGCAACTTTTGGGAATTATCAACACAGACATTGCAGCGAGCGGTAATGTTTGCACAGTACTACAAGAGTGCTTTCAATGTGGTGCAAGAGATGACGACCTCTAGCGACGATATTAGTTCTGTGCTGCTGAAAATCTGGGATGCAGCAGTCAGTAAAGATGATGGCATCACCTTAAGAGATGCTTACAGGAATATCAAGGCAATTCAATCTCGTGCCAAAGAGGCTCTTAGGAATGTCAGCGCTTACACTGCGGAGTTGTTCGGGAAGTTAGAGCGCATGGGCAAAGGCACGGTTGTGAAAATTGGTAGGCAAATAAAGTTTGTAGCTAATTTTACTGGTAGCGACCCTCCCACTCCTCCATCGTCCCAAACAGAGGGTGACATAGTGCCAATCGCCCAAACCTATGAGGTGCAACCAATAGAGCCGTCACCAATCAATCAACTGTCACCAGTGACAAACACTAGCGATGAGGATTGTCACAGTACAGTTGCAGTAAATGAAACCGTACTTACTGAGCTAGATAGCGATGTCTCCGACAAGCCGCTTGCGCGTCTACGCCCCCCTGGTACAGAAACAGTTATTTCTACTTCTGACCATCCTAATAGTCATGAAATAGATATTTCCAGTGATGGTGATACGGAAGCGTTCGCACACCAGATAGATGCTGGTGCAAAAGTGCGGGTTCATTTCCCCGGCAGCAAGAGACATTCAAAACTTGGGGTTGTAGCGAGGTTCGTTATAGAACAGGGTTTGAGAAAGGCTATTGTACTGCTAGAGGACATGCCAGAATCACTATCTCAGTTTCTCTGCCCTGTACCTGGTAGTGATGCGATGCGATTGGAGTTGATTACTTAGTTGGGTTTTAACTTGAGACTTCCCAAAAAAAATCAACCAACATATTATATAGTGGACAAATTCTATGCTGGCACTAGAACCACAACAACCATCAACACCTGATTACAGCGTTCTCAATAGCAGCATCAAAGAAACCCTCACTGCCATTGATCGCTTCGAGTTCCAGGCAATAGAGGAAATTGCCAAAATGCGTAATGAGCAGTTGTACGAGTATGGCGGATACAAAACCTTTACTGAGTACTGTGCTGGCGAATTGTCGGCATGGGGTGGCTATCGTAGAGTCAACCAACTATTGGGAGCCACAAAGGTAATCGAGGCTCTTGGTGAGTTGGGCGAACATATCAAAAACGAACGCCAAGCCCGTCCATTACTGCGCCTGGTCGAAGAACCAGATAAATTAAAGCAGGCTGTAGCACTGGCCTTAGAAGAAAATCCTGACCCTAGCCAATCTGACTTTGCAAGGGCAGCAAACAACGTGGTTCCCAAATCACCACGGAAAAAAACGGTTCAAAAGGAACCAATGGTTCCTAAAACCTCGGAACCAATGGTGACTAAAAAAGCTTCCGTCACGGTTGTAGAGTCATCGCATCCCCGTTATGGGCAGCAAGGAACCATAGATAAACCCCCGCCCAATGGTTGGCAACACCTTGTCACTTTTGATGATGGCGAGGAGCTGATCAATAATGATGACCTAGATGCCCCAAGTGTCCCCTTTCCCACACAGCGGACTCTACCACCAGAGTACGTAGAAGCGATCGCAGCCAGGGACGCACAGCATAAAGAAGAAATGCAACGCCTGGAGCAGGAATTAAGGATTGCCCTGGTGAACGAGGCAAGAGAATTAGCTCAACAGCAGTTAGCGCATGAGTTGCAATCAATACGAGAACTGTACAGAAAGGAAAAACAAGAGAAAATTCAGTTACAGCAGCGCGTAGATGAATTAGAGGGGCTGCGGCAGTTATCATCAGTCAGCCAACAACAACAGCAACGTATTGAGGAACTGGAACGCGCCGATAAGTCGCGTCCCGCGCAGGAATGGGGCAATACTATGACCAAACAAGCGACCAAAGTACTGAATCGGGAAGTCAAACGAGCCTTAGAGCAGACAATCGATTTGCGATCGCTTGCAGTGGAACCGCCGAAAGATAATGCCTCTGAGTGTCTGCGGCTTCTTGGGCTGGCTTTGGGTAATCTGGCGACGGCGATGAACAATACTCAAGCGCTAGAAGCAGCAGCTATCCTGATGGGCAGTGAGCCGACACCAGAAGCTCTAGCCCACAGAGCCGAACAATTGCAATTCGTGCCACAGGCTGTTAGTGAAATTAGGGGGGTGCTTGGTAAGCCTGGGTGTACATGGTCGGACTTTTGGAGTGTGGCTCAACAGTACGAGGTGATTCGACAAGACTACTGGACAGAACTTACCAGCGAAGAGAAACAGTTAATCGCTGCCCTTGAAGCTACTACCGAAATCCACATAGATGAACCGACCACGCAAGAGGCACAATCCCTAATCACTGCCACCGAAGAACCTGATACAGAACCCCTGAAGATTGGTGTTGGTTCCATTGTTGCCCACGCTGACCCATACCGTACCTTGTATCTCGAAAGGGGCGAAGTTATCCAAGACTTAGGCGAGGAAGTGATTGTGGCTTGGGATTGCTGGAAGGAGCGAACGAAAAAAACTGACA
This sequence comes from Desmonostoc muscorum LEGE 12446, assembly GCF_015207005.2. Taxonomy (GTDB): domain Bacteria; phylum Cyanobacteriota; class Cyanobacteriia; order Cyanobacteriales; family Nostocaceae; genus Nostoc; species Nostoc muscorum. The sequence continues at coordinate 46,642 of NZ_JADEXS020000003.1, read as the reverse complement.
GGTACTCAAAAGACGAGTTGCGATTTTGGCAGGCCGAGAACAACTAAAAACTGTAATGTATTGCCTGGAGCCATCACCCCAGTTACGTAGGCTGGAGCAATAACAGTCTCAATTTTATCAATTGTTGCTCTCTTATATCTTGCTATTGAAATGGAAATGGCTTTTTTTAAAAAATCTCTCGAACCCAACTCTATTATTAATCCTGTCTAGATCAACTAACTCATATTTCCTGATCTATCACTCTGAGACGAAGTTAGTGTTCTTCGCACTCTCATTGTCAAAATTGCTGCTGCTCACGGATGGTGGTGAGAGCATTGACAACGCCGCGATCGCACCCCGTACTTGGGATGGTTCCACCTCTAAGTAATGTTGCAGTTGCTCCAAGCTGCGATGTCCGCTGATTTCTTGAATAACTCTCAATGGAATTCCGGCATTGCTCATTAATGTCAGGGCAGTTCTCCGACAACTGTGTGTGCTTGCTCCTTCTATGTCCACACGTTCACAGGCTTCTCGAAAGATCAGGCTTGCATATTCTGAGTGCAAGTGACTGCGCCCCCATCGACCGGGAAACAAAAAACCGTCACGGGAGTTTGTCGGTTTGTAAGTAGCTAGGAAGCACCTTAGTTCTTCCAAAATTGGAATGCTGCGGGTAGCTAGCTTCCCCTTGCTGTTGCCTTTGCGGATGATCAGTTCTGCTCTGATCCGTCCCTTGCTGTTATAAACATCTTTAATGTTTAGGGTAACTGCTTCATTGACGCGGCAACCCGTGTACAGCATCACGGCTATTAGGGTTCTATCTCGAACTGTAGTTAACCCCGAAGTGAACAGACGCTGGATTTCTTCCGGCGACAAAACTTTTGCCTTTCCGTGACGGTCAATTTTCACCCCAGATGCTACCCCCGATAGTTAATCATTATCGCCGATGCTCCCGTCCCAGGATTTATTTCGGTGAAAAAAGTGTGGAACTGTACTGCAATGTGTACTAGTTTCTCTACCGTTTCCCTTTCCCTGTTCACGGACAAAGTGAAAATTGTGGCAGTTTGTCAGCAACAGAATACCCCCGTCACCTGTAGCCAGAACGAACCTAAAGATAGGTGAAAAAAATAAACTAAAAATGGCTTTATAGTTAATAAGTGATATAAAAATTTAAAGAGCATACTCTTAACAGTTAACTACACAAATATTACAGGTGTAGGTTTGGGTTAAAGAAAACGGGCAAAGGTGCTTATTTTAAGAAACTTGTACAAAATTCTTCCCTGCTTCTGTTGCTTTCATACCAAATCAAGCTTATCGGAATAGCCCGCTATTTAATCGCTATCACGCCATAAAACTATAGAGTCATTTTCAGTTTATTTTTTGAGAGTGGTTTGATTCCTCTATAAAAAATTCTTCAAAAAACGGACGTGTAAAACTTGCGTACCAAAAACTCAAACTTTTCTCCGATTGATTCCGAACTTGTCCTGAATCAATTTTCAGGGTGAACGCCGAGATGCTCCCTGATGGGCGAAGGAACTTTAGGTGATTGCGAGTTAGTTTATGATGTCGTAAATTACACATTTAAAAATACAACTTTAACATCGAACAAAACCCCCGTGCTGTATCATGATATTTGTCTAGGTAAAGAAATAAGTTGATGGTAGGTTCATTTAGCCTATTTACCTAGATGAGTATAATGCAGAAAGTTTTACTGCATAGCGATGCCTACGGTAATCATAATTGCGTAAAAAAAGTATTTTATATCACAAAAAGCACAGTAATACAGAGGGCATAAGGGAAGGCACAGACATCGTTTGGCATGGTGGTCTGCAAATTCCCGCTCCTTTTAACACCCTCGATCTTGGCTCATATAAAGGATTAGTTTTTGAGAATCATAATTAAGTTTTTGCCGACCAATGGTCGGCAAATTGCGATTTTCATAGAGCGATCAGCTACGCTGGCCGGTTACGCCATCGCTTAGTATAAGCATGAAGTAATCAATGACTGCAAAACTTAAGTATAAAAAACTACAAAACTTTGCTAAATAACTGATGTGCGTGAGCAAAACTATTTACTGGCTGAACGAACTTAGAAACGGCGATCGCTGTTGACTGCGCTGCTCACATCAAAGCAATTTTGGGTTTCACTGTTCCCTCTGACCCCAAACCGATTTGGCTGTTGGGGTTGTTGTTAGACCAACTGGGGTTAAAGTTAACTTACCGCAAGCAGGGGACAAGGGGTCAACAAGTTAAATTATTTTCTTTATCTAAGAAAGAATTAGACTTGAATTGCGTTGGTTGGTTGTGGTGTAGATGGAGGAAGTCGCCGCGACTGAACTGCGATCGCTCAAAGCGACTGTGGCTGATTTTTACGATTGCGTCTTCTTCCATTCTTCGAGAGTCAAGCAAGTTTTCCCAGTGGGTATTAATCCTGTGGTTGCTGACACACCGAAATTTGTCAGCGCATAATTTTCTACTTCTGCGTCCTTGAAGGCTTGTTCTACTACTGTTTGCTTTTCCTGCTTTGACAGAGCTTCAATCTTCACGTTTGCTGCGGTAGGAACAGCATTCGTTTTATCTCTGGTGAAATTTTTTACATTATAAAATTGCTCTTGTTCTGGCTTACCTGAGTTCAAGCATCCTTTAGACTTGACAAACAATCCTGTAGCCCAATAGCTATTAACAAAGTGTTGCTTATTAACAAACTGCACCCCATTAGCTGCCCAGACGTAAACGGGATCAACATATCCTTTAGTTTTGGGAATTTTAGTTTCGCTACATCTTACTCCATCCCGCTTCCTACTTCTATAATCTCCGCATACCTTCCAAGTTATTCTATATAAGTTAGGTGTCTCTTCTACATATTGCCTTATTTGCTCCTGTACTTCCTTATCTTTTTGGCTTTGCTCATCATCACTTGCCGCCGCATAAGCCTGTTTTAAGTCATTCTCTGCCTGAGCAACCTTGTCTCTTTCAGACTGGCAAGCTCCTAAGCATAGTCCTACACCTATTGAAACAAGTGCTGTAAATATTTTTCTTTTATTCATAAATACTCCAACAAATGATGCGTGAAAATTGTAAGAATTCAGCACCCAGAAGTCAGAAGCCAGAATTTAAAAGCAATGAGCGTATAACTCTTCTATTGATTGAAAAGAATTCACTCTTCTGCAACATTCTGGCTCCTGACTCCTGAATTCTGACTCCGGACTGAAAATTAATTTCCAATTTCCTTGCTTGACCAAATATCTACTTCTAACGAATGCTGAAGTACAAGCTGCAAGTATTATACATATTTGTTATATACATGCAATCAAGTTTTAACAGTTTTTAGTTATGATGCAAAACATGGTGAGGTATCGAAGGGAAAGTTGAATTTATGGAAAGCGGCGATACTTAAAGCTAATTTAAATATTTGACATCATAAAGCTAGCCAATAGTCAATCCCCCCTATTTGACACTTACTGAAGAGATAGTACAGATATTTATACTAAGAAAAAAAATATAAATGTAAGTAAATCAAGCAAAAAGACCGATAATAGAACAAAGAATTTTTATCTATGTAGATTATTAATGTTAGTAATATTACTCCAGTACTACAGTTCTGTTTTTTTCAGTACCAGAGTACGTCGATTTTAGATTTGACTTATTCAAGAATGTGCGTATTCCTCAAGACATCGTTCAGGAGAACGAAAGCAGATGCGTACTGACTACGAATACCCAGAAAGTTTTTCCGCTTCGGCAACAGCAACCCTCTCACCTGACCCAAAGAATGACAGGGCGAAAAAAAACACACTTACACTCATGGGTGTGACTGGTGTGTTGATGATAGCAGAGATGTCCGTCCACAATATATTGATGGGTGGATTTATGATTGCGTCTGCCATCGTCATTGCCTTGCCGAAACAGTCACAAGCATTATTTACTAACTTCGATAAAGTACAACGAAAGTATGGAGTTAATCTCTACGCTGTGTTGTTTGCGCTGTTAGCAGTAATTTGCCTAATTGATTTTGCGGCGGCTCCAGCTAATGCTCAGTTTTTCAATAATGCTCAAACTTGGATGTCCAACACTTTTGGTAATGCCGGCAATGGACAAACAGCAGCAGTTATCGCACTTTTTTTCAATGTATTGAGAGCTTTATTCCTATTGTATGTTGGTATTAGTCTAGTTCGGATTATTCAATCTGCCCGGAATGATGAAGACTGGCAGACGCTAGCAAGAACTCCATTAATCATAGTTATGGCAGTTTTTGTTGGAGATTTAATTACTGGTTTAATTGTTCAGGTTCAGTAAGAAAGCTTTTTAAGTTATCAGTTATTGATAAATACGTATTTACATTAATAGCTGATAATTTTTTATTAAATCAATAAGTATGTCAACGAAACATGATTTTCGGACAGTAAATAGGATTTTAGGAGAAAGACCAAGACTAGGGCCATTCCCTGCCGACCAAATATTTCCCTGGGCATTAATAGCAGCAGCCAATGTATTTATCTTTAATTATCTACTGAAAACAAGTTGGTTAGGCACAGGATTAAGTATTTTTTGGGGATGGGCAACATGGTGGACAATTTCTACAAATAAAGACTTTTTTGGTAAGTTCGTCAGCGTCCCTCGGATTAGTAGGGGATATATGAGATTTCAATCAATACAACAGAAGTCGGAAGTCGGAAGTCGAAAGCCGGAAGAAAAATAAGTTCTAAGTTCTAAGTTTTAAGTTCTAGTTAAATTTCAGTTATTGATATTATGGCAAAATCTTCTAATCAGGCTAAAGATAAATTAGGTAAAGTCGCATTAGGAAACGAGCAGATTAGTGTTGTCAAAATGCTCACTCCCTTTGAAGATATTATCCATTTAGCGGGAATTTGTGAATTAAACTTAGGAGGTAGGCAGGGCGTAGGCGCATTAATTCTCAAAAAAGGTGAAAATATTCAAATCAAATTCTGCTTTGATTGTTTAGGGATTCATCCGAATTTACAATCAGAGCAAATGCTGCCGATATTTGAGGGCATAGAAGCCGGACTAAAAGAAATTCCAGAAGGCGAAAGCCTCACAATACACTTAGGTTCTTTTACGTCTGATTATCACCGACAACAAGAACTGTCCAAGCTAGAGAGTAATTGTCATATTGACCAATTAAAATTGTTAATACGTAGTGAAAGATTAAGGGCTAAGGAACTAACGCAAAGTGGAGTTAGAAAGAATAAGTTTTTGAGACTCTGGTGTACTTACACTGTTATTGATGACGATGAACAGTCTAAAGATTTTATAGAATCTATTATTAAAAAATTAGAAAAGGGCTGGTTTCGCTTTACAGGTGAAATTCACGCCCAGAACAATACTAGAATTGAAAATATTCTCCAAAATTCCTTTAGCAATGGTTTTTTGCAATGGTCAGCCATACTAAGTAATAAAATGAAACTTGGGATTAGGGTGCTGAGTGCCCAAGAAATATGGGAAATAAATTGGCAGCAATTCAATCTGTCATCGCCACCAGCAATTCCTAATCCTCTAAAGATAGATTCCGCCAATGGACTAGTAGAAACTCAAACTAGTGATTTTCATATCCGCCACCAGATGTTAGAGAATGAGCTATCCGTGCCATTCTTTGATAGGAAATGGGTAAAAATCCAAAATAAATATGTTGGGGCGCTCAACTTCAGCCAAAAACCAGGGGGCTGGTATGACGAACAAGCCCAACTGCGATATCTATGGGAACTAATCTCTAGAGATAGTATTTATGATACAGAGGTTATTTGTCAGCTAACAAAGGCGAATCAAACTATCTCTAAAACAAATCTTCAACGGATTACCAAGCAATCAATTACTAACACTTCTTTATCTACAGGAAAAGGGAACATTGATGTCAAATCAGGTATGAATATTGAGGAATCACTTGAGGCGCAAAAGACAATATACAAAGGGAGTGTAGTTGTGCATACCGCAACAGCTTTTCTGGTTCACCGCCCAACTATTAGGGAATTAGATGAAGCTTGTCGATATCTTGCCAGCTATTTCTTGCGTCCGGCGGTAGTTGACCGGGAGATTGAATACGCTTGGAAGACATGGTTGCAGTGTTGTCCGTTTGTTTGGGAGCCGTTGTTAACCAAGCCTTTTAACCGCAGACTACCATATTTTAGTTCGGAAGCACCAGGGCTGATGCCTTTGATCAGGACTGCCACAGGAGATCGGACTGGGTTTGAGTTAGTTGCAGAAGAGGGCGGCACACCAGTACATCTGGACTTATACCAGAATCATAAGAATTTGGCAGTCTTCGGTGCAACTCGTTCAGGTAAATCAGTGCTGGTGGCAGGTATTCTTACCCCTGCACTTGCACAAGATATTCCGGTAGTAGCACTGGACTATCCCAAACCAGACGGGACATCCACTTTCACTGATTACACTAATCTACTTGGTAAAGATGGGGCATACTTTGACATCTCTAAAGAATCAAACAATCTCTTTGAACTACCTGATTTGCGCTCTTTGGATGCAGAACTGAGAAATGAGCGATTGAACGATTTTAAGGAATTTCTTAAATCAGTGCTGATGACAATGGTGATAGGGACGAGCATGATTGGTGTCAGCCCAACGATTACCACTAATATTGAGTCAATCATTGCTTTAGCTTTAAAAACATTTTTTAATGATGATGAAATTAAATCACGTTACAAGTCAGCAATACATTTTGGATTTGGGACTCAATATTGGAGCGAAACTCCGACGCTCAAAGATTTTTATAATTTTTGTTCTCCAGCTTTTATACAATTAGATTCTATTGCTAGTAAGAGTCAAGAGATTTCCGAAGCATTAAACCAGATTAGGCTGAGAATAAATTATTGGTTGAATACTAGGGTCGGGCAATCCATCTCACGCCCATCCAGTTTTAGAACTAATGCCAAATTGTTAGTATTCGCTTTACGTAATTTATCGAGTGAAGCTGATGCAGCGATTCTTGCTCTTAGTGCCTATGCTGCTGCATTACGTCGCGCATTATCATCAAAAGCTTCGATATTCTTCCTTGATGAAGCACCAATTTTATTCCAATTCGATGCGATCGCTGATTTGATTGGGCGATTGTGTGCCAATGGTGCTAAGTCTGGTATCCGCGTCATTATTTCTGCCCAAGAACCAGAGACTATATATCAGAGCAAAGCTGCACAGAAGATATTTGCTAATATCACTACACGTTTAGTAGGCAGAATTCAATCATCAGCCGTTGACCCGTTTATTGTTCGCTTTAAATATCCAACTGTTATCATCAGGGTCAACAGTACAGAAGCTTTTTATCCAAAAAAGGAGGGAATTTATTCTCAGTGGTTGCTTGACGATAATGGCAAGCTAACTTTCTGTCGCTATTATCCTGCTTACTGTTTATTAGCCTCAGTTGCTAATAATCCCAACGAGCAGGAATTACGCAGTTTGTTTCTTAAACACTATCACAATAATCCTATGCTTGGGTTAGTCAAATTTAGTGAGGATTATATCAGAATGATTCGGGGAGAAGAGTTATCAGATTTGGCTAAAACATTGCTCTCAAATTTACATTTAAAACAGGTGGCGTAAGATGAAACCAATCATGAATAAATTGACTCTTGGTGCGATAACTTCTGCGACTTTTGTCAGCTTATTTATTGCTGCACCTAGCTATGGCATCAGCATCAACGATTTTTTTAGTTCTATCGTATCGGATCTTCAAGGAGAAGTTTCGGAAATTCAAACCTGGGCTAAAGATGAGATTAACAGTGGTTGGGCTGACATCAAAGAAAATGCGTCAGCTGCAATTAATAGTTCTATCGGACAATTGGGTGCGCCCGACCCGATTGCTTCGGCTGAACAATTGAAAAATACGCTCAAAGATGATTATTCTTATCCTGTCGCCCAAGAAAAAGCACAGAAGCTGGAACGTAACCTAGCTTTGGCTTCTGTCGCTAGCGTCGTCAGCGAAAAAGGACAGCAGCAAACTCAAGAAAAAATTGATACTACTGCACAAATCGTTAAGCTTGCAAAAGATATTTCTGATGAAGCTCAGAACATGGATGCCTCTCAAAACGTTCTCAAGGCGATCGCCGCTCAGAACGGCTTAATTGTGTCAATGTTGGCACAGCAGCGTACTGATTCTTTATCAGCCCGACAGGACAATGCTTACTCGAACCTGATGCTGACGCAAGTGGCAGATCATCTTGACTCCCAACGGAAAAAGGAGAACTCCGAAGAAGATGGCAGATTATCTCTAGTACATGAAGTCATACTTAATGCACGGCTAGATCCTACTTCTGCTGACTGATTAAAAGGTATAGAAACGCAGTAGGAGGTAAAGTTACAAGATAAAAATTCAGCACGGGCTAAACGCCCCGCTATCCATGTACAGGAGTCAGAAGTCAGAATTTATAAAAGGTTTGATATTCCAAGTACATTTATGAGTCAAATGAGTTTTTGATTCTTCTACTGTTCTGAATCCTGACTTCTGACTTCAGAATAGCTGAATTCTTACGTTACAAGAGCTTTCTCTTCCTATACAAACAATGAACTAGCGTTCAAATATCTGACCAAATTACTGTATTGAGCAAGGATTTAAATCATGTTTTTACTAGCCCAACTAGATGGTGGCGATTTAGCTGATTTAGCAAAAGAAAATTCAGCTTCAATAGCGCAAGGGTTTGATGAGCTTTGGAACGAGACTATTACAGGTGGTGTTTATTCAGCAATTTGTACAGTTGGTGCTTTATTTGCTGTAGCAACACTAACTTTCTTCGTCGTTGAATGGACAAAGAAGATGATGAATGGGGAAGAGCAAAGAGCTTATACAGACTTCATTTGGCCGTTAATAGTAATTATTTTACTCAGTAATAAGGGGGATGTACTAGGAAAGTCAACTTTGGGGATTAGAAACTATATTAATAATGTAAATAATATAGTTCTTAGCGAAGCAGCGGCAGGAATTGACCTCAAGCAAGCATACGAAAGTGCATTGGGAACTGAAGCAGCACGTAGTGCTATTGGTATTGCTGTAAATAAATGTAGAAATTCATCTTTAAGTCAACAAGAAGAGATCAACTGTTTAGATCAAGCTAAAGAATATTTAACCAAAAAATATCCAGATAAGTTTAAAAAGAATAATGGAGTTTTTTCTTGGTTTGTAAATGCAGTAGATGGTGCAATCGATGCTTTTAATGATGTTAAAGATGGGAAAGCAAATGGACTTGATTTAATTTTATCTCCCATTAATGCTTTTGTTGGGTCTGCTGTTACTGACATAGTTACGATAATTTTAGTCGGAATGAATGGGGCTTATCAATGGGGAATTGAACTGACTATGCTCGTAACAGCACTGCTGGGGCCTATAGCTGTTGGTGGTTCTCTGCTACCTTACGGAGCTAAATCAATTTACAGTTGGTTAGTAGGGTATTTCAGTGTAGGTTTTGGCAAGCTCTGCTTCAATATCATTGTTGGTTTCGCCGGGCAATTAGTCGCTGATTCTAAATCTTATCAGCCAATGTTCTTCCTATTTACAATTGGTATAATTGCGCCATTCTTAGCTACAGGTTTAGCGGCTGGTGGTGGCGTTTCTGTTTTACTTCAAATTAATAAAGCTACTGAAACTTACAGTGGGATTGCCATTGAGATTGCTAAAGGTGTTGCTACTAAAGGTGGTAGTTTAGTCGGGAAATTAGCTAAATAAAACCTATGTTGAATCCCAAAAATAAAACTCAACCAAAAGAACCATTACAATTACTTAGTTACAACAAATATGTAACAACAAGAGTTGGGATAATTTCTCTAGCTGGATTTTCAATGGCTGCGCTTTCTCTGTTATTACAATTTCTAAGTTATGGAGCGATTAGTGTTTTAAATAAAAAACAGTTGGCATTAGTACAACTCTCATCAGGAGAGACAATTGCCGCTAGAGCAGTAGACCCAAAAGAACGGTCTGATGAAGTAATTAAAAAATTTGTATCTGATACATTTATTACTACGTTTAATTGGGATGGATTAGTAAAAGCATTTAATGAGAAAGGAGAACCTATCACTAAGCAAGATACTGGGGTAGAAGTAGGCAGAGTTAATAATAAATCTAATAGTAGGGTTACGACTAGAGCCTATGATGCTGCATTTGCTTTAAGTGAAAATGAAGGATTTCGCCCCGCCTTTCTCAAGAAATTAGCATCAATCACTCCGATAGGTGTATTCAATGGTGATACTCAAGTATCTTTAATTCCTAGATTCATATCCCAACCACGTCAAATTAAATCAGGGAAATGGGAAATAGATTTTATTGGTACGCTGGTAACTTTTGAGCGTGAATATAACTCAGGTAAAGGAATTGCTTTCAACAAAACCGTTACAGTTTCTTCAATTTCTAATCCAGAATATATCCCAGCTAATACCACTGAGTTAGCTAAGAAGATTTATGCAGCCCGTCACGCCGGATTAGAAATTACAGAAATTGTAGATTTAAACTTCGGGAGAAAGAAATGAGTGAAAACAACAGTAAAGGGTCTGGATCAACTATAGACAAATTACTAAGTATGGGTGATGCTGACCATAAAAATAACCCTGACAAACAGCTAGAACCGGAAAGTTTATTAGTTCCTACTAAGCACAATTTTGTTACTTCTCCTTGGTCACGATTAGGGATAATTGCTGTGCCTTTTGGAGTTGGATTTTTAGCTATATTTTTGATACTCAATGGAGTATTTAATCCTTCTCCACCGGAAAAGATTGCTCAAAAGCCAGGGGAAACTATTACTGCTACAGAACAAACACAAGATAGTGAGGGGGATGGTGACGCTCGTGCAAAACTAGCTCTGTCGGATCAAGAAGATGAGTTAGGTCGCATTAACAAAAATAAATTTGACCAACCAGCGCCAGTACCAGTTTCAGTAAACCAAAAGGTCGTGCCATCTAGCCCACCATCTCCACGACCTGCGCCACGTCCTGTTCAAAATATACAACCACGTCGCGTAGTTCAGACTACATCACAACCGATTAGAACCTACACTCAGCCATTAACACGCACGAGTTTTTCTCCAAGACCTTCTATGGGAACGCGGGCAGTAGCGCCCCTAGATCCCCTTGAACAATTGAACAAACTCCGCAGCATCGGTTCTTACGGCAAAATTGCTTATGCCGAAACTAGCACCAGCAAGCAATCTTCATTAGATCCGGATCTTGCTCAAGTAGTTCAAAATCAACCGAATGAACAAACACATACAAATAATCTTGACCAAACCACGCCGCAAAACTCAAGCGGCTCGATTGAAAAGATCCGCCCCAAGTGGAAAGCGATTTCTAAAGTTAACAAGATTACTTTAGCTAACAATTATTTACCTCAAGAAAGCCAAATTCTTCGAGGTAAACAAACTCGTTATTTGACAGTTGGCTCATTTGCTACTGGTGTGATTGTTACCCCATTAGTTCAAACCACAGTTAATAGTTCAGGACTTGGACAGACACAAACACCAACCTCTAATAACACTAAATCTATTGCTAGACTGCAAGAGGATTTACGCGATAACTATGGGCAAGTGGCAATCCCTTCGGGAACAATATTTGCAGTCGAATTAGCTTCGGTTGATGGGGGCAGTTACGCTATCGCCTATGTTCAGGGCATTATCAAAGATAATACAGAATATCCTATTTCTGCGGGTGCGATTTCCGTGACTGGGGAAGGTGGTAGACCCCTGTTGGCTCGGAGATTTCAGGACAGGGGTGGCGAGATTGCCCGTAGTGACTTGTTTGGTGGCGCTGTGTCTGCATTGGGGAAGGTTGGGGAGATTATGAACCAACCGGATAGTGAAGAAGAAATTCTTGATGAATCCACAGGCAGGATTCGCACACGTAGTAGTGGCAATCAGCGCAATATTACTGGTGCGTTAATGTCAGGTTTTTTTGGTCAAGTTAGTCAAAATCTTAGTCAACGCAATCAACGTGCTACTAAAGAAATTACTTCTCGCCCTAATACTTGGTTTATTCCACAGGGAACCAAAGTTACCTTTAATGTAAATCGCTCTTTGGAGTTGCCATGAAAAGCGTAATTAACACAGTTACAAGCGGCACTCTAGCGTTGGCTCTCGCCCTGACTCCAATATCCACAATTGCCGCTCCAGTTGTTCGCACCATCTTTCAATCAATGGCTAGTGGAGAGCAGGCCAAACTACAAACTATTAACGTTTGGAATGGTCACGGGGTAGCAATTTCTTTCTATGAAATTGGCGAGACAATTAAAAAGGTTTGGTTAGATGACCCATCGCAAATTCTGCTTGACACAGACGGTTGCTTAGAGGGACTGGATCAGAATTGCTCTAAAGGAGGTGCTGGGCTAATTCATTTGCGGCGGATCAAGAGAGTAAACATTCCCGGAATACCGCAAACATCTACCACTTTGTTAACAGTAGTTACGGAGTCATCCTCTGGTGAACGCAAGACTTACAGTTTTCGACTAGCAACAAGTAATGGCACTCCTAAATATAGTCAGGTGACAATCAAGCTCGATGTGGCACGAGAACAAACAATCCTAAAACCTCAATTGCAATCATTAGTTAAAACACAGCAAACAATTAACCAAATTCGAGGCGGTATTGTTGTTGCTATTAGAAGTGGATGGATGAATCAGCAAGATGAACTACACCAACGCTTGCAAAAGTTAATCGGTTATTTACAAGCAGGGGATGACATTTCTACTGCTGCTAATAAGGCTTCTGTCTCTCAAGACTTAGTTAACAAATTAATTGCTTTGAGCAATAGTTCTGATAATTTAACACGGCGGTAATGGCTTATGAAATCATCTTTACGATCCAATGATAACGCTTTACGTTACTTCATTTTTTTTGGTTTAGTAGGTAGCTTATTTATTCATAGTTTCATAAAGTATGGTCTATTGAACTCTTTTGTAGGGTTTTTGCTGCCCAGGGCTTCGGCACAAGTACCCATTGTAAATTCACCCAATGGGTTTACTCCTGATTGGTCGCGTTTGAAATTCGGCGACATGATTATTTCTGAAAGTAGCAGTGTTACCTACCCAGGTACAAGAGGTACAGAAACTAGAACCTGGACGGCAGGACAAAGCATTAGCGAGTTTATGGAACTGGGGGATTTTGAAACACCTCAATTAGCAATAGAAAATTTAAATCTCTCAACCATAGCTTCAGTACAAGGAATCAGTTTAAGTGGGTTAACATTAGATGATTTTCAATTAACTCAATGGCAAACTTTAGCATCTTTAACCAAAGCGATCCCTGGTTTAGGTAATAGAAATGTCAGAAGTGTTGAACCTGTCAGCGATTTCTTGAGAAGATTTGGAATTACTGGAGGCACAATAGGTAACGCCAGCCGAAATTCTCGTTTACGTGACGTTCCATTAGGAAGAGTAATAAATTTAAAAAATTACTCACTAACATCTATTTCCGACATTCAAAACACATCTATTAATAGATTTGAGAATTGGCAAGACTCCAAAATTAATGGAGTACCTGGATTGTCCACTCTCACCTGGGATAACCTACCAGGACTGCGAACACTTGACCTTTCATTTGTTGCCAAAGTTGATCTGCCATTGGGAGATATTGAAGCTAACCGTACCCGCTCCATATCTGGTAGCTACCAAGATGGCTTTAATGTTCCCTGTCTACAAAATAATTGCGCTCATACGGAAATGTCAGGCATTGGTAAGACTACTGGAACACAGTGGATATCCGGGAAATTCCAAAAGGTTAATGGTGGATTTGGCATTTTAAAAGCTCTTAATAATGGTAAAGAGCCTACTGGCAGGAACCCCTTTGGCTCTAGTTTTAAGCAAGTAGTTTGGAATATTAATGAAGCGAGTGGTTCTGTCGAGACTGCTATGTTTTTCCGCATCTGCAAAACTATACCCTTCATTGGTCGCACTTGCAGCCCCTACTTCATAGGGCCTGTACCTTTTATTGAGTACCAGGAGAAAGACCCTATCGTTCTTGGGCAACCTAATTCTCTACCTTAAATATGAGCAAATCTTTCAAAGTAAATAGCGCTAATCCTCAAGGATTTCGATTTGAGCAATTACAAAATCCTTCAGACGCAATTGGCAAATACACTCATCATTTATTTACCCCCAATGGGCTAACAGTTTTGTCTTTACTTGGTGCTTATATTTTGATGAGGGTATTTTTTGGCGATGGTAACAAGAAGAAAATTGCTACTTCTTATTGGGGTGGAGCTAAAGAAACTGCTACTGCTCAGAAAAAGGCTATCTTGCAAATTGCCAATCCCCAATGTGATAGTGCGGCACTTTACATTGGTAAGCATCAGGGAAAAGGTGGTGGCACTACTTTCTATATCCCTGATGTGCAAAGAGGTACGGCAGTCATCGGCGCTCCTGGTAGTGGAAAAACATTCAGCGCCATTAACCCAATGATTTACTCGGCAATTGATCAGGAATTTCCATGTATAGTCTACGACTTTAAGTATCCTTCTCAAGCGAAAGTTGCTGCCTACGCCAAATACAAGGGCTATGATGTTCACATCTTTGCACCGGGATTCCCTGAATCTGAAGTCTGCAATCCTTTAGATTTTCTCCGGGATAGTAGTGATGCCGAATCGTCCCGACAAATTTCAACCGTCATCAATAAGAATTTCCGACTTCTGGGCAATTCAACTGAAGATGGGTTCTTTGGCCCTTCGGGGGATCAGCTGACTCAGGCAATTCTAATGTTAGCTAAAGAGTTCGGTCAATTCGCAGATGTTATGACTTGCGCCGCGATACTTTCTAGCGAACAAATGGTCAAACGCCTGATGGCTGCTTCTCTCAATCCTTGGGTAAAAATTGCCTTTGGGCAACTGTTCAGTTCTGCTGCATCTGAAAAGACTGTTGCAGGCATTGTTGCAACTGCCAGTATTATGTTTACTCGCTTTATGGCCAAAAACACACTAGGCTGCTTCATTGGAAAGACGACTTTACCTTTAGAAATTAAAGGTAAGCAAATGATTATCTTTGGGTTGGATAGAGAGCGCCGAGATGCAGTAGGGCCTCTCATGACCAGCATTTTACACATGACCATCGCCCGTAACATTGCCAAAAAGCGACTTGATCCACTCATCGTTGCACTGGATGAATTACCCTCGATTTACTTACCTGACCTGTACAGATGGCTCAACGAATCTCGTTCTGAGGGCTTCTGCGGTATTATCGGCTTCCAAAATATGGGGCAGCTTGAGAAAAATTACGGTAAAGATATCGCTAAAGCTATCCTTGGCGCTTGCAGCACTAAGTTTATATTCAATCCTGGTGAGAACGAGTCGGCGCAATTATTCTCCAACTTCTTGGGTGATGAAGAGATTAAGTACAAGCAAAAAAGCCGTTCTACTGGGGGTAAAAATAATAGCACGAGCATCAGCGACCAAGAAAAAACGAGAAAGCTTTTTGAATCGGCTCAATTTCTGAAGTTAATTGCTGGTAAATGCGTTTTCATTAACCCAACTTATGCTAATAAAAAGGAAGGTTCAGTTCCACTGTTGAAAACTATTAAAATTTCTCAGCCTCTCAAAAATATTGAGAAATACAATCAACTAAAATGGGCGAGAATTGTTAGTTTACTAGCTAGGAGAAGTACGCAGAAATTTCCCTCTGGGCAAGATTTAGCTTTGCGAGTTAACCAAGTTGAGTTACGCTTTCCCATTCCCCAAAATCCTCAAGCTGTTTCTAATAATCCCGGTCTGACATCAAAAAAAGTTGGCAGCATGGTTAATCAAGACCAAGTTCCTTCTGATATCGGGTTTTAATATTATGAAAATGACTATTGAAGAATTGAAGATTGATAATTTTGAATTAATTAAAACTTTATCTCAACAGTATATTTTCGCTAATGGTAGTTTCATTGACATTAATCTGACTCCAACTCAAATCATTGACAATTTTAATACCTTGTCTGGAACTAGACCAAGACTTAAGAGTTTGGGAATCTATATTGTCATCAGTTTGAAAAATATTTATATTAACCTAAATCAACAATTATGTATTCAAATTGTTAATCAATATATTCATGGTATTGGCTGGTATGATTTGCAGTACATTTGTTTTTTTGATATTAATCCAAGTAACGTTTACATTCATATTATTTTTAATCGGGTTACTCCCCAAGGTAAGCTCATTGATATAAAATACTTGGGGGCTAACTGGCAACAATATGAGGTTTTACGTCAATCTTGTTCTCGGATCTTAGAAAACCCTGCTAATAATAAATATTTACAGAGACGCTGCAACTGTTGTCCCTAAGTAAGAGTACATCACAACGCACAGTATATAAATAACTAACAAAAAATATGTTTGATGAACGACATTTGCAACTTACTTCTGCCTACGCTAGAACTAGTCAGCATTTTATTAGAGCTTTTATTTATCCTTTAGGAGAGTTTATTTACAAATCAATAGAATCAGCTATTGATTTAAAATGTCGAATTGAAATAGGGGAAGAAACTTATTTTCTTTCTCCTGATGAGGATGGTGGCTGGAAATGGTCTAAAGGTAACTTTGAAGGTGTAACAGATGAGGAAATAGAACAAGTAGAAGAGATAATGGCATATTTATTGCCTAAACTTCTTCCCGGCAGTAATGATATAACACCGTCGAAATTTCCTCCTGAGCCTGATTTACCTCCAGTTTTACCTAACCCCAATTCCCCCTTAATTCTTCCGCCTTCTGCCACATCTGTTGAGTTTTTAACTATACAGATGTGGCAGAACACCCAGGAATATCTACCTATTCAAGACCAAGATAATGTAGGTTTAAATGCTTCCATCCATAGAAATGTTTTTTTTACAGTTGAAAGCGCCAACAATGGCATAAGTAGTAAAAAACTTGAGCGACAAAATACTCAACATATCCCGCCTCACCCAGAACATATTGATCCGCAACATTGGCACGAACTCGTAGTAGGCAGCGCGATCGCACCAGATATTGCACATCTCAACTTCTCTAGTCTTCATTTTAGCTATGTCGGTGGCGAACATGAAGCTTGGGAACGGCTCATGATCAGCGACAAACTCTCACGTACAAATACAGGTAGCCTCTCTATTAGGCTTTTAGAACTCTATTCCCATCTAGATGCAGGTGGCTGGTGGTGTAATTCAGGAGTAGACCCGCGCACATTTGCTAATCTTACCCCTGGTGAGCAACCTCAAGTTAAAGAATGGGGATGTTATAAGCCAAACCGCCCCAGACCCAAAACCGTGAAAAAAGATGGGTTCACTGTTGCGGTTGAAGGCAAGTTCATCAAATATGAGCATCCACCATCAGTTGATTTGAGTATTTTCTTGCTAGATGTCCCAGGCGTGATTGCCCAAAATATTTACTCAAAAGCTGGAGTAAACCCCAGCGATAGCGATCGCTTGAGTGGTTTTTGGTATTGTGTGTATAAACACAACATTCCCATCACCATTACCGAAGGGGCGAAGAAAGCAGCCAGTCTGTTAAGCCAAGGTCACGCAGCCATCGGACTACCAGGAATTTCCTCCGGCTATCGCTCACCTAAAAACGAGTGGGGCAAGAAAATTGGTGATTCCTATCTGGCTGATGAGTTAGCTGTTTTCGCAACTTCTGGTAGAGAAATCAAAATCTGCTTTGATCATGAAACTAAGCCTGAAACTAAGCTCAATATCCAAAGAGATATTTGTCAGACAGGAAGCTTATTACAAGAATTTGGTGCTGTCGTTAAAGTAATAACGCTGCCAGGGCCGGATAAGGGTGTAGATGATTTTATAGTGGCACAGGGAGGAGAAAGTTTTGAAAAGCTATCTGCCGGGGCTATAGCTCTAGAGTCATGGCATCAAAATCAACTTGATAGAAAACGTTTTACTATCAAGCTCAAAGATGGCACAGTCAAAACAATTGATCAACAAAAAGGAGATTTTACTGTGACAGATGCTCCCGAATTAGAAGCAAACATTGGTGTATTTAAAAAAAGTCGTGCTAAATCACCTATTGACCCTGGTTCACAGATTATAGATATAAAAGTTATTGATTCAGACATTATTCATATAGATGTTACCCCTGAGTCAACCCAACCAACTGAACCGCCTGTGATTCCACAAAACACAAAAAGCATTAGTTCTTGGGCTAAAAAAGAAAATGTTACACTTTATGAGCCTAATTTTTTTAGAAAGCGCCTAGAAGCTAGCGAGAATAAACAAATAGCTTTTGCTGCTTATACTTTGTTAAAAAAATATGGTGTTGAGGCTAAAGATGAACAACAGCAGACCAGTGGCAAAATCTACCATGCTGATGCTTTTGTAATCAAGAATCATGGTGCTGATAAATACAGTATCTATCGTCGTCATAATAATGTAGAGTTAATAACTTTTCAAGCTGATAAATGGGGACATGTAGGCAATATTAAACTTTCTTACACAGAAATAGAGTCTGAGCCAAAAATTTGGAGAGAAAAACAAAGTAAAGAAGGCAGGAGGCAGAAGGCAGAAGGCAGAAGGGATAGCGAAGCGTTAGCGAGTCCGCGAGCGTCAGAATTTGACCCTGGCTCTAACCCCGCTCAATTCTTGTCCACCAAATCAGAGATTATGGTGGGGGACGTAAGAACATGTTCCCTCTGGTCACGGGCAGAGAGCGAAAACAGTATTCCTTCTGCCTCCTGCCCTCTGCCCTCTGCCTTTCTTGTTAACATTCTGCCTATTGAAAGGCAGGAGTTTTTGTTAGTGGCTGACTACCTCAAAGCTGGTAAAGAATTGCCCTCTGTTGATGAAGACCCTCGCAAAATAGCCTCTGTCGTTGGTTCAGTCTCTCCTAAAGGCACACACAATATTTTAGAAAGTTTCAAAGAAAACGAGGTATTAAAAATTCTCACACAAACTATTACTAGCTTCGAGAAAGACGATTTAACCTTGGGCAATTACCGGATTCTTTTTCAGCAAACCAGTGACAATACATCTACTCTGCAATTACTCAAAACTGAACACAATGGTACAAATCGGGAAGCTGTTCGTTTTCAGTTTGAGAAAACTGACACTGGGATGACTCATCAAGTCCAAGCGATGGCTATCACTGAAGCTGATTTGGAGAAGTTAAGACTATTAGCTCAAAAACTGCATATTAATTACAAAGCATTATTTGGCAACCCGACAGACACCCGTGACATCGACTTGCCCGTTCATCCCGAAATTACCCGTAATTTAGACAAAGAGCAGTCATATCAATCTACTCAATCTACGTCCAACGTACCAGATCGCAAGACACAATCAAACCTACAAGAAGCAAGCTCTAATTCTCCTTCTGCAAAACAACACAACGCTGTATCACACTCAACTACACCAACACCATCACAACCAACAAAACGATCCAAATTTTCTTCTGGATTAGATAACGCTGTGCTACCACTACATCCAGTTTTGAAACAATATTGGGAGCAGTTAGAAAAGGATGGTTCAAGTCATGAGACTGTAGCGCAAGGACATTTAGAATTTCAATCTAAAATTCAGCAAACTGGAAAATTAACTGTTGGTGAACAACGTGAACTTTACCAGCAGATTCAAAATCTTGCCTGGAGCGAGATCAATCATTTTGGGCGTACTGATATTGTGCTTCCACCATTAGCTTACATTGTTAATGATTTGCGTTCGCACGTTCTTACAGAACCACAGCCACAGTTTTCTTCTGACCCAAAACGTGATAGGCTTATGCCTCTTCACCCTGACATCGCCTCTCATTGGCACGGTTTAGAAACTAATAATGCTTGGTCTAGTGTTGCCAATCAGTACAACAACCCTTTACGGGAAAAACTTTCAAAAACTGGCAAGCTGACTATTGGGGAGCAGCGTGAACTTTACCAGAAAATTCTCCTTCAAAGTCAATTCGAGCAGCACAACAAAGGGCAAACGAATATCTCACTTCCTCCTTTGAGTGATGTGATTCAGGATTTGCTCAATACTCGTAGCCAGGTTATTAACAATACTTATACGCCCAAGGTTAAAGTACATTCCCAAAAATCTCACACTCCACCACAACCTACTACTAATTCAGAGGAATTAGAATTATGAAAAGGAGTCAGAAGTCAGAATTCAGGAGTCAGAATACCCCATGTCTGTTCGCGCAGCGTCTCCAAGAGTTGTCGGGGGCTTTAGACCATGATTCAGACGCTCTCTACGTTCGCGCAGCGTGTCGCAGACAGACGCTAAAAGCGTAGCTTGCTTCCCCGTAGGGGTACGCGGACTCGCTTGCCACCGGCGCTATCCACTAAATCGATTCAGAATTCAATTCTGTTAGCGGTAGCGGGGCGTTTAGCCCATTCTGGCTCCTTATTCCTGAATTCTTCTTCTGTAATACTTATGCAATCTAGCTCAGTAGCCGAAACCATCACTATCATCAACCGCAACAGTGGCTTTTCTGACAACCAATTGGCCTACAGACTGGCGCTGATGATGGAGAAACACCCACCTTCACCGTCAATAACCCCCGCACTAGACACTACAGAGCGCGAAAATATTATTGGTGAGGTGAGAAATACTCTATCTCTTACGCAAAATGCTCAAAGTACTGAAGATTACAGGCAATCCCTTAAGAAAAAATACTACCAAGAGTACGCCCAAAAATTTGGTTTAAATAAATCTGAGGAAACACCTGATATAGATAATTCAACAAGAGTTGAAGATTTGATCAATGAAAAGAAAAAGACATTCTTGCAGCAGATATTAGAAACTAAAGGGCGCAAACTGCCTTTTGTTGACAGTCAACAGTCAAAATCGGTTGAAACTGAAAATAATCAGGTTGTTAAAAAGTCTCTCATTCCTGCACTAATGAATATTATCGTTACAAAGGGACAAGATACTATTGGTGGTCGAGTCTATGAAGGCATGGCTTATCAATTAAATTTGTTGATGAGAGAAGGTATGCAGCGTCTGACTGTTTGGCGCAAAAGTGATAATCAAAGTGCTTTTAGTGCTTATAAAGTAGAAGAAGAGGAAGAATACAAAGTAATACACAATCACCTTTCACCACAAGAAACACAAAAGCTGATCAACTTTGATATTAAACAGCAACAGCAACAGCCACCGCAACAACAAAACGAGCGATCTTCTGACGGCCTAGAGTTAGACTAACTAAAATACCCAACAAACAACCCAAGAATGTACGCACTTACTAAGACATATCGCTTAGTTACCCGCTCGAATTGTGACCAGGGTGAGATGATGACAGCTAATACTATGTAAAACAATGCTTGTAGAAAATCGTTGTGCCCCAGTTTGATGATTGCCGCTATCATCAAAGCCACAAAAATTAGAAAATCCACCCCTGTTTCAATCCTGTCCCAAAGTTTCACATCATATAGGTAACGCATCTTGTAACCTCTGTGACTTGGGCAACATCCTATCATCAACCCCATAGATCCCGTCATCTTTGTAAGGAAATATAATGGTGAATTTAGTTCCTTGTCTAACTACCGAGTTTACGCTTATCCTCAAACCATGAGCATGAGCCACACATAAGGCGATGTACAGTCCTAGTCCCATCCCTGATTGATGTAATAAATTGCTATTTGGCGCTCGCCATAATGGGATAAATATATTAGAAATTTGTTCGGCGGCAATCCCACAGCCGGTATCTTCAATCTCGATGGCTAAATCATCTTCTTGATTGAGCAGCCTTAAAAAGATATCTCCGGTAAGAGTGTACTTAATAGCATTTGTTACAAGATTACACAGCATTCTGTCAATACTTATGCTGTCACCCCGTACTTGCGTTCCATGCTTGTACGATGATTGAGTTTCATAGTGGAGATTCAAGGAATGATACTGTGCTATTAGTTTGAATCGAGAATAAGTTGTTTGTAAAAAACTTAACATATCAAACTGTTCCACTGTGACTGGATTTAGTTCAAAAAAAGCAGTTCTTTTAGATTGAATCAAACTCACCCCTCGCTCATTCGTTTGTTGTAAAGCGATCAGCAACGGTTTGATCTCTTCTAAAGACTGTCCATAAGCACCATCAATTATCTGATTCAAAACTAACGATGCTCCTTGATAGTTGTTTGAAACATCGTGTAACAAACCTAAGATGCTTAAAACTTCCTGTTGCATAACTATGTTTCCAACGACAGATGGTTATTTTGGCTACTTTTATGAATAAATGCTAATTATGTCTATCGAACAGAATAAAGGCGTCAGTCGTCAGAATTCAGCAATGTTTTCGGTACGACTGGCGGATGAATAACCGGCGTTTTTGCACCCCCACTAAATTTTCTTGTTTTGTGGTCAACAATTCCTGCGCGGTCTGAATCCCCGACTGATTGATTCAGAAGGACTGAATTCAGAATACCTGAATTCTTCTTCAAAAAATTTGAGAATGCTTTTATTTTAGTTCTAAAAGAAATATCCAATCAAGCTTTAGTACTAAACTTTCTTTCATTTATCTGGAAAGATTTTTCTTACTTATATGTTATAATACATCAGCCAAAAGTAAAAGACTTAATACCAATAACTATGTTATAAATATTGAGTCATCTTATAATCGAAGTGATTTATGATTCGATTAGCGCTCATTGAGGATGAAGAACTTATTAGGTTGGGGATCACTACTGCTATCAATCAACAACCAGATATGGAAATGGTCGGCGTTGCTCGTACTGGTATTGAAGGGATTAATTTAGTTAAGGAATTAAATCCCGATGTGATTTTGGTGGATATTGGTTTACCCGACATATCGGGGCTAGAAGTGATCAAAGAGGTCAAAGTCAATAGCAAGACTAAAATTGTTGTTCTTTCTTCCCATTCTTCTCAAGGCACTGTTCAATCAGCTTTAAATGCCGGCGCTGATTCTTACATTCTCAAAAAGAATAATGTTCCTTTGATTTTAGAAGCAATTAAAACCACATTCTACGATAACAAGTCTTTTTTTGACCCTGATATTAGCCGACATAATTTTTTCTTCCAGCAGAAAATTAAGGGGAAGAGTTACCAAGATAATCTTAGTGCCACTGAAATGCAAATTATCTCTTTGATGGCAGATGGTTCTTCTAATAAGCTGATTGCCGAGCGGTTATTTATTACTGAAAGTACCGTTAAAGGCCATATTAACAAGATTTTTGCGAAGTTAGATGTCAAGGATCGCGTCAATGCTCTGATTGAAGCTAGTAAACTTGGGTACATCGAACAAGATTACTTGAAAGTAGGTTAGCTACTCACTTACCTACTTGAATTAAACAATAGCCTTGGGTTTTACTCTGCTGTGTTTGACAGGCTTCAATCGCTGCTTGATTCTTCAAGATTATTTGATACATTTGCTTACCCTCTTGGGATTTTGCCCATTGGAGAATCTTTATCTCGTTACGTGAGACTACTACTGACTGATTCGTTCCTATATTTTGCACCAGATTCCATGTGGTCAGCGAACCCAGCAAGGTACTGCCAGCCGCTACTAATCCACACACAAGAGATACTGTCCCCAATCCCCAGCCTGCCTGCACTTTCATGCCTGTGCCGATGGGCTTGATTTTTTTGATCTCATCACGTACAGCATTTGACACAACTGTATAATGCATTGACTCGGCTTGTTTGCTTGTCTTATCCAGTTTTTGGTCTATCAGTGCTGCCCACGCTTCTATCATTGCCTCCATTCTTGCCTGGAGGTCTATGATCGTTTCTTCATATCTGCCCAGTGTAGCCATCATCCTAAAAACTGGATCGTCTGGTGTAATTCCTAGTTGATATGCCCCTTCAACTATGCGTTTTTGTTCTGATGGGGAATAACCTTGTAATGTGTCTTGTAGTGTCATAAAGTAGGGGGTTGGGTGTAGGGTGTAGGGTGTAGGAAAAATTAGTGGGGGCTTGTACGAATGGCACGCTTGTTAAGCTGAAATCTGGTCAGGGCAGGGGGTAGAGTTGCATGTTCGTTTTAAGACAATTAAATTTTAGTTGCGTCAAGGAGTTCAACATCTTCTTAATTCCCTACACCCCACACCCCAATACCTGCAACCCTAATTTTTGTCATCAATCAAGCCCTAGATATTTAATAGCCAAATTGTTATTCATTACTGAATGACGAAACTTTTTAATCCACTGAAAAATGAAGCTTCTCCAAAATAAAATTATCGATAGATCCTGGCAAACTTGTGAATATGGTTTACCAGTCTTTTCCATCGCTTGATAATGATTTCGATGTAGAGCCATTAATTCTACTTCTGTCCCTCCTATTATTAACAGCTTTTTCCGTATCTTATCCTCATATTCTCTAAATTCTGGCGCAAAATGGTAATTTTTCACTACCACGTAGTTAGCGTTATTGGTCGCGTTCTGGATGATTGCATTTAAGTAATATATACAGTCTTGCCTGTGAGAAATAGGTTGAAGAAATGTTAAATTCCAACCAAATTTTACTACAACCTCAAATAAGCTAGCACTCTCTATATATTGAATTACTTTTTCAATATCTTGTCCGGGCATATCAACAATCATCACATCTAAATCAGGATGATTTAAGTCATCTGTTATTGCATCAGCATCGTCATTTGATAAATCAAACTTCTTAATGGTTGCTATATGTTCATAAGCCTGAAATACAGGGAATGATTCTTGGTTATAAACCTTTATCCGTTTTCCTTGTTGGGCTAACATTTCTAGTAATAGCTTAATAACTGTAGACTTACCCACCCGCGCATCTCCTACAGTTATAATAATTTTCTTTGACATCTTTATTCCTATTCAGATAACATCTTCTCTATGCCAAATAAATCTTTTTTTTGCTTTATTTGCCCTTTAAAATTGTTCAGCCAGCTTAAGACTCTACCAAATACAGACGGATATTCATCTTGTTCAAGTCCTTGTCTAAATGTCAAATTTTTCACATCTAAATAATCGTAGGATTTTTTCGCTAGTTTTGGCATAGTTATACTTGTGAAATCATGCGCTGTTGCTTTTACTTGCTGTTCAATTGCTTTTATTTCTTGGGAACCATCATAAAAAGTAAATTGTTCTGTCTCTCCGTAAAACAAGTTTTTTACTATTACATAATCAACCCGATCGCCGCAGAAACTATATAGTTCTAGTAGTTGAGTTATACAATCAATTATTGTGCTAATAACTACTACTATCGTCACCCGCATTTTACATTTATTATTTACTACATCTAAAAATCCCATCTCAGTTATTAAAATTTTTAAAGTTGGTAGAAATTGTGATGGGGTTTCTAGTAGTATCAAAGATTGTTCATCTTGATTTTCCCCAGATTCATTTGATTTGGGATAGACTAATTCTTTTAAATTATCTACAAATTCATCTAATTTATCTGAGTTAGATATATCTAAACGATGAATGTTTGCAGCTTTTTCATAAAATCTGATCAAGTGTGGATTAGAATTATCCGCGTCTAACCCAACAAATTTTACTGCGTTATCTATGTAAGTTTGCGCTAAACCTCTCGCAAACGTGGACTTACCAACACCTCCTTTATCTCCTGTCACCATTACTAATCTTCTTAGTTGTTGGGGATTATTTTTATTGTCGTTATTCCCATTCTTGTCTGTGGTTACTGAACTTTTAGGCTTTGTATCAATAGGGACTTTTTCTGTCGTATCGTTAGACAATGGCTTACTTGGCTCTATGTTACTAGTGCTTATTTCTGGCAACGTGCTATTCATATCTTGGTTGTTTTCTTCAATGTGAAATGTCATTTTCCTTGATTCCTTTTGATGTTTATTATTTTTTACAGATACTGTCTTTGAAATATTGGTCGGATTGTAGTTCTGACCCAATGCAAAAATTTATTAATCAAGTCCGCTTTGACAATCGTCTTCAAGCTATTGATGGCTGTAAAATTTAAAGTTTTTATTTTTACTACCTCTTCTTCAATAACTACATAACGTTCTTGACTGTGAATATTCATCAGTACTATTTTTTCGTTATTTAATTCTGCTGCAACGACGTTGAACACATCTTCGGTAAATATCTCTAGCCCTAATGGGGTAGAGATTACTCGCACCGTGCTACCCAAAGGATGATCAAATTCCCAATATGTCCATACTCTTCCCATAAATAGATTGCCATATTTGATTCAACACATGAAGCTATTTAGGTACTGTTTTTTTCAGTACTATAGTTTCTTGATTTTTCAAAAATACGTTATACAATTACTAGCGATTATTTTTGATTTTCAAAGAATTGCCGCTATAAATACCAATATTATTCTTAGGCAAAACTGATAACGGTTGAATGTTAAGCCGATCGCCAACCTTGATATTGGCAGCGCCTTTTACTAGCTCTAGCACTTGATTGGCAACTTTCCCCTTGTAAATGGGACAAGGGGTTTTGTAGCACGGTTTGGCATTGTAAACCGCAGTTGTCACCACATTATCCTTGATATAAAAGATGTCTAATGGAAAATTTACCTTGTACATCCAGAAAGGCACGTTGTAAATTTCTCCTCCCAGGTTGAATAACATCCCGCCATCGCCGTTTAAGGATGCTCGAAATTTCAGCCCTTTCTCTAATTGCTCTGGTGTAGAAGCAACTTCCAACTTAAATGTGCGATCGCTGTGAGTGAGAATGTGCGTAACTGGTAAGTCCTGGGGACGAGTTTGGACGTAACTGAGCGCCACAGTGCCAACGATAATTGATACGCCAGCAACAGGGCCTAGTATGTTCAGTAACTTGAAAGCAGCAGCGTATAAATCTTTCTCGTTAGGAATTTTCAGAATTTGCATAATTATCCAAAAATATCAACATTGCCGAGACTATATATAGATGAATCAATCGGGCTAGATGGAAGGCCATGCAAAGCCGCAATGTTACGCATACTTTCAACTCGGTCAGCTTCGCGGATGGCCAGAGGATTCATACTCTGCCTTGCAGCCAGCAATGCCGATAATGTAATCTCAAGTGATGGCAGTTCGCTAGCTGGTGCAACATCATCACCAAACATTTCACAGAAAGTAGAGATGGCCGCACGTTCTACAATGGCTTGAATCTCCGCCCCCACACATCGCTGTGTAGCTTTGAGTAACCTTTTCCATTCTTCTTCGCTGTACCCATCGCCCTTGTTACGAAAACGAGGATCGAAACGGGCTAAGTGAATCTTGAATATTTCGTGCCGTTCGCCGTAATTTGGGAGATCCACCTTGAAAATCTCATCGAAGCGTCCGCTTCTGGTTAGCTCTGGTGGTAGCCATTGAATATTGTTAGCCGAAGCGATAATTAAAACCTCACTAGTACGTTCTTGCATCCAGGTCAAAAGCATACCAGCTAGGCGTTTGGATAAATCATCATCCCCAGCAAATCCTTTGTCGAAGTCGTCCAAATACAGGATTACACGGTTAATTCGGTCTACCAGTGCGAGTAAATTCTTGAGCTTATATTCAGCCAAATTACCGTAACTGCGGAAACTACCCCACTCCAAAATAATCAGAGGTAGCCCCAATTGTGCAGAACTTGCTTTAGCCGAGTAAGATTTTCCTGTTCCCGGTGGGCCGATTAGTAAAATCCCCTTGGGTAAACGAAGATTGTAAGCTTTAGCCAATGAGGATAGAAGGCGCTTATAAGTTTTAAACGCTTGCTGGATCAGTTCTAAACCACCAATGGGTGTGCTTGGAGGTTGAAGGAACTGAATGTTATAAATCCGTTTAAATAGGTCAATTTTGTAAGCGGACAGTTGAGACACTAACTCATCCGGTTTAATTTCACCAGGAGCGCTTGCCTGTCTGATTCCATAGTCAATGTCTGCCAAGTACATGCCTATTGAGGCGTTCGCCGTTGCATGAATATCGCTGTGACTGTAATCCGGTAATACTTGGGCTAAATAACTGCTTATTTCCTCTATAGCTGGCAGTTGTTGCACAATGGTGGGAACTTCGGGGGCAATGTCAGATGACACAGTGGCATTTGACCCTAAGAGAATCGCTGTTTTGTTGCAAGAGTGATTGTACAGCTTCAGGTTAATGAGGGCTGACTTAATCCACTCGGAAGTCAGAAAGAAATCTGGGGCAGTGGTAGCTTCGCCCAGCCAGGGGAATATACCTTCTAGTATGAGAATCCCTTGTAAATCGGTAGTTTTCCAAAATCGGAGAATCTCAAAGTAATGTTCGCGTCTGCTTTTAGCGATCGCTTGATACTGGTCAACACTTTGTAAAGTTAATCCCTCATTACTGGATAACTGGTGTAGCGCATCATCTTCCAGTGTCCACAGGTAACAGTTAATGTTGTATTGCTGGCATTCACTGGCGAGATTTGTCAAAAGTTTGAGTCTTTCTTGTAATGGAGACTCGACAGCTATCAGCTTATTGTTAAGTTTGATTAGAGAGAATATTTGCTTTGTTAACTCATTACTCATCAGGATTTTAACTAAATTTCACACCAATATTATTGATAGCTAAAACTCTTTACTAGCTACTTTGGTACTGAAAAAATCGGTACTAGAGTAGCTTGACTTTTTTGCAACTATAGCTCTAATTCCTCGTGATTTTGTTGTGAATAACGTTGTTGCAATTGATGAGAGAAATTGACTAACTGCGTATTCCAATCCCTACTTTCGCACTTGAGTTGAGTCGAGTGTGGCAATAGTTCTTTAATAGCCCGTGCCACAGTTAGTTGACTAAAAGCTACCTGTACATGAGTCACATTACGTAATCTTTCAACAGGTAAATTTGAAGTGTCGTCTACTGCCATGTAAACTGTTCTGTTTTCTGGTATTCCTTTAAAGAGATATTCGAGCATGGCTACTGAAATGGCATCAATGGGAGAGTCAGACAGTACAGCAGTGCTAGCTTTATCACTAGGCTTTTTCCCTAAAGTAAAGTAAAACCAGCTATCACGGCGAACTGTACCTAATTCATAACCAGAGAATGTATTGGTTGTACCTTCTAAAAATGCTCCTTTGGTCTTTCCGTCGAGATCCCGCATCACAAACACAACATTTGCTTTTGAGTCGGCATAAACTAGCCCCTGGTTATGTAACATTTGTACGCAATCAGAAGGTATGCCTCGTTTCTGTTTGAGGTAATGTTCAACGCCTGACCAGTTAGCTTTATCCTCAACGGGTAGCGTAAATTGGGGTGCTGGTTGAGTTTGGATAATAAGAGCCGCAACTTTTTGAGCATGAGCGATCGCTGCACGTTGGGCCCCAGCTTCACCAAATCGCTCCCCGATCCATGCGATCGCTTGGGTTTGGTTGCATTGATTAACGTGCTTGACTAAATCAATAGCACTATTACCCCCTAACGAAGAACCATTGCCAAAGTCAGTAAATTGAGAGGCATCTATATTAATGATGTGGTTTCCTCCTACCCATTCATTCCCTTTACGCCACAGTCCCAACTCCCAAGCAACATCATCCAAAGCTAAATCAGTTGACCACTCGGTAAGCTTTTTTATTGATTGATTATCTTGCTCCAATTGCTCTATCCGCCGCCGTAACTGTTCATTTTCAAGAGCTAGAGCTTTGGCTGTAGCTTCCATCTCTTGCTTACGCTGATTCGCCCTGTCTCGGTCGGCAGCCTTGGCCTTCAATTGCGCTGCACTTAGCTCATCAACTTCTAAGTCGCGCCCCTCCTCCACAATGCGGTAAAAGTCCTTGATGTCCTGGTGCTGGGCTTTGCTTCCCTTGATACCTCGCTCTAGCCCAATTAGCCGCATCGTGTTGTAGTACGAATCCTGAAACTCATGAATTTTGTGCCGTCCATCAAAGAAATGATTGCACCGTAGCTGTCCCTCATCATCCAAAGGCACAAAATAAGCGTGAATATGAGGTGTGGCTTCATCTAAATGTAATTCGGCGCGGACAATGCGAGATCCATATTCATCCGCTAACCACTGATGAGTCGCTTCTAGCCATTCATCCAGCTTTTGTGGTTCATAGTAACCGGCTTGAGTGGGGCAGTTGGGACGGAAATAACTGGGCGATGCACTCAACAGTAACTCCACGCAGTACACCGCATCAGTGCGAATCTTCCGCTTCTGCTCCGAGTCCCCTATCTTGGCTAAGACTAAATCCTCTAGTCGTTCCTCTGGGTTGAGACTACCGATGAACCGAATATTTTTTTGAGTGGGATCTGCATTAGGGGTTTCTCTTTCTCGTGCGGTGTGAGATGCACTCCCTGATATATTACCCCGCTTTAATTTTTTTAATCGCGCGATCGCGTATGCCATTTTTTCTTGACGCTAAAAATTGGAAATACAAGTTTTTGGGCTGACTGACTGAGAAACAAATATTACTCAAATTATTGCTATTTTTTCTCGATTTCACGCTTTTTTAAAGCCAAATCGCTCAAATGCGAAAATGGGAAAATAACCGTAGTAAGTACGACTATTCTAAGCCGCCCTACAGCATTTCACAGGCAATTCTCCCGCTATCCCCAAGATTACCTTAGTAATATAGTCGCTTTTAGCACAATACCACCCTAAGTAGAAAATATTCTATTTTCTAGGTTTTGGACTAAAAAACCACGCAATAGCAAGGCTTTCGGGCTGTTTACATGTCAATAAGTCTTGATTAATGAGAATTAATGGGCTGCTTACAGAATTTTTCGAGATTACTCAAGAGTAAACTAACTGCTCACGGATTTTTCCAGAGATAACTCAAGAATAAAATGGTTGATAACGGAATTTTTCAGTAGCCACTCAAAGTTAATCAGCGCTAAATTGTAATTTTTAGTAGTGTTTCGTAGCACAAACAGAAAAAAACTGTTTTTTTGAAGTGCAATTGCAACAAGATTGTAGTGCGCATTCTCAATAATTTTGAATTTATTGAGAATAAAAATGGAGTAAAAAAGTAGCTCAAAAGCAGTAATGGTAAGGCTTAAACCCTATTTTATTTCTCAAAATCTGATGCAAGACTGGTAGCTGTAGAGCTACCCAACAGCTACCAGTTGGGAAGTCATGAAACTATAACAAACTGATTTTTTTGTGTCATAACAGGTAGCTGTTTATCACCTGTAGAGCTACCCAACAGCTACCAGTTGAGTAAAGTATTCAGAGATACTTTTTCAGCACTGAGAAAGTCTCCTAAATTGTGTGCCTTAGTAGATTTAAGCATAGAAGATAAATTCACCTGACTTTTCAGAGTATGTTGAAAGGGTAGACGGTGTAAAGCGTGAGGTTTAGGGTGTGGGGTGAGCGGGGTAGTAAGGCTTTCTTGAGGAACTTAAACTCAAAGAGCGTTTCACCATCCCCAATCTTGATGTTCGTGTAGCGTGTCGTAGGCAAAGGTTGCGGACTTAGGGTGAAAAATCGGGAATTTCGCCAAGAATTTAGATATGAAGACATCTAAAGATTCAATGATTGCAAAATTAATTTTAATCAACAGCAAATGAAAAATAAAAAATATTTGTTTTAAAATGAGACGAGAAAGGTTTAACCTTTTAAATGTGCTTAAGTAAAAAATGGAACTGCTTTACCTAAAAATGTTTGACTCCAGTAATTGGAATTTTTGGGAATAAGCATGAATGAAATAAAACAGGAAATAATTTCCATTAGAAGGGTAGCCGAGACTATAGATGGAAAGATAATCAGCTATCTAAAATCTACGCCACTAGCGTTAGAGGAAGATTTCTCAGAATTGGTCATGGCTACGCTCAAGAAGCACTGGCTACCTTTAGCATTATTGTCATCAGGGGTCAGGGATGAAAGGCTAAGGCAGAATGGTATTTGGGCAATTGGAGAGTTAGAAGCACAAATAAGCTGTATACGGCGGATTTGTGGAATAGAGAATGACCCAGTAGCAATTAATTCATTAATTAAGCCTCAAATAACAGTGACAACATCATCCGAGAACGCATCCATCTTAGGAAAAATGTCACAAACAGGACAGTTAAACGCGGATGAAGATGAAGAATGGATGCAAATGGAAATTCCAGAAGAGGTAAAACAGGCTAATCAGATGTTGGGCTGGAACGGTTAAAACAATTCGCAATGGGCTAACGCCCCGCTCCGCTAACGCAATTCGCAATTCGCAATTACGTTTTGTGATGGAGATTTAGCTTAGGCATCAAAACACGCTGCTTGATAGAAGCTCTTGACTTAAACCCCCACTACTTGTTAGAGCGTAGGCGCAAGCCAAGTCGTAGACATCGCCTGATTCGCAATCATGTTTTTAAGCTGGGCTTGATCCAGATACAAATTTTGTTGCCTTTTGAGATAGAGAAAGTAATAACGGGACGAAAACAAGGAATAAAACATGAATAGAAAGAGCATTTCGGACTCTGCCGAGTCCACAAAAGTTGTCCTCACGTTGGATTTAGGGGCAAGTACAACCAAGGCGATAGCACAGGTATACCCAGACGGAGTGCCAATAGTAATAACGATGGAACCAGAGATAGCAGATGTGGGCTATGGTTCAATAGAGTTTTTATCAAGCCAATCCTCGGTACAAGACAATACAGTATGGATAGGTATTGGTGAAGAATATTATGTTTTAGGCGCATTATCGAAAAGTATGTTTGCTGGGACATCAGCAATCAAGGACTTGAAATACAGTTATGCACTACCGAAGATAACAGCATTGATGTGGTTGGCAATTCGACGGTTGGGATTGGGGGGAAAAGTTGATTTGGGGATTTATTTACAAATATTGTTGCCACCAGGAGAAATAGCTCATGCCAATCATTTGGGTAAACAATTAACACAGAGATTAAAAACAGGTGTCAAAACACCAACAGGGAAGTTCAAATGTAAAATCAGAAGTTTTAATGCGGCACTAGAAGGGGCTGGACTATTGACGTATCGCAGCCGTAATGTCAATGTCAACTATTTCCAAAAAAATATAGGAATGTTGATGTTGGGGTATAGGAATGCTAGTTTTACCCTCTCAATGAAAGGCAATTCATCAAAAGCGGAATCAACGGATTTAGGGATGAATTGGCTTGTGAGTCAGTTTGTTGAAAGAACTGCGGTAGGTTTGTCCAAAGAAGATTCACGCTTAGTTAAAGCAATAGTAGAAGCCAGAGATGGGGATTTTGACTCATTACGTCGATTATCACGGAAAAATAAACCAGAGCAAATACAATTGGATGTAGATTTATTCGAGAAGATATTACCCCTAGTTCGTGAAGAATACACCCGTGCCTTATTACGATGGGTAAAAGGTATAGCTGTTATGGATGAGGTGCTAATTTGTGGGGGAACAGCAACTTTTGTACGTCACGAGCTAACCCAACATTTTGAAAATGTTGGCATTCCCATTTGCTGGAATGGTGGGATGGAGCTTCCTAAATATCTAGACACAATGGGATTAGGAGATAGAGTATGTGATGTTTGGGGATCTCACATTAGCCATATCAAAATGCTGGATTTTAATTTCAAATATGACCGCCAAGATAAACCTTTAGTCCCTGATTATTATGTTCAGCCACCTTCTCCTTTGTCGGTAGCCGAGATGAGGGCTAAAAATGGATATTTAACTAGCAAGTTCTTCTAACCCCAAGGCTTGCAATTGAAAAATAGCTACCCCATACTCGCCTCGACAACGTTACTCAATGAAATCTAGCTGTCGTTCTTACCTAACGAGTTTATTGTGATTGCTGGGGTGAGTGGTGGTAGGAAATCAACCTTGATGGATGCACTCAACGGACAACGGCCCACCAAAGGGAAGTGTTTGTTAAGTATGTTGACCTATACAAGAACAAGAATATGCCCAAGAATTGGACTTTGAAAATAGACCAGTACATCAATGCAAATTCTAACTGCATTATTGCTACCGCCTATGTAGATAGTTTTCCCTCCGACCTACCCCTAGAACCAAATATCCGCGAACCTAATCCTAAAACCTCAACGTACAAACAACTATTTGATTCACTCACCACCCAGCCAGAAAAATTCTTTCAAAGAAATAACGGAATTGTACTGTGTGTTAACAAGGTTTTGCCCAAAAATAAAACTGAACTGGAGTTAGAGGTACTACAGGCTAATGAAGGCGGCAACGATGGCATTATCAACGGTGGGCAGCAATAAACGTGAACAATTAAAGAAGAATTCAGAAGTCAGAATTCAGGAATCAGAATTAATGAGTGGGGGATTCAGACCCACCGCTTGATTATTGCACCACCGAATCTCTGATTTAGTGGGTGTCTTAAACGCCGTTTATTTATCCGCCACTCGCTTAACCTTCTTCTGAATTCTGGCTCCTGGCTCCTGACTCCTGTTCATTAACCTTGGTCAATTGATATGTTAGAGACGACACATTTGCAGGTACAAGAATTATCACGATTTGCCCAAGAGCAAGACTTTAATCAGCAATATCGACAGTATTTTGGCGATGTCTGGGAAGAAGTTGGAGTTAGAGATATCTCGAAAATGACCATCCAAGATGCCGAGCAAACCTTGAAGGTACTAGCTCAGGGTGAAGCATCTCCCCAATTCATCAAATCTCTACTAGCACAAGCAGCAATTGATGGTGCGTCACCGCAGGTTTTAGAGTATTTCCTAGCAAGTGACATTGACTCAGATGGGCGGACTCTGGCGACTGTTTTATTTCAGGATGGGACGAACCCATTGCAGCCGGATACACCCCAGCCACCACTCAAGGCACAGGTTTTATCTCCATCTCCAACTGAAGATTTGGACTGGGAAATATAGCATATATCCTCAAACTTTACTAGCAACCTGAGTTTTGATTTTTTCAGTACTCAAGTTGCTAGTTCTTTTTAGAAAGCATATCTAAACTTCTTAAGTTAGGTATAAGTTCCATTTTTCAAAAAGCACACTAGGGTGTAATTGACTTATCAATTGCACCTGTTCCCTCAACTAACCCAACAATTAAATGAGGACATATTTATGACTTTATTAGGTATTGATAGACCTTTAGATGCAACCCAAGTAAAACTGTGGGACGAGCGCGATTTATCTACAAGCGATCGTCGCCAAGAGCATCTAGAAATTCTCCTGTGCCAAAAAGTCCAAAAAGGAGAAGACCCTGCCTTATGCGAACAAGTTTTGAATTATCTGTACTTCTCCATATATCAACAGAAGCTCAATCGCATTGCTGTCCAAAAGGAGAAAGAAAAGTCGGTCTTTGCATCCGTACAGCAAGTGATTATTACGTCCTTTGCTATTTTAGGAATGTTTGCGTTCCTTGCCGCCGCTTCCAACAAATCAGTTGTGCTTACGCCTGGGGTAATCCCTCCAGCAATAGAACGGCAAGCCAATTAACCAAACAATCTGCTTTTTCGCCCAGTCGCAATACAACTCTTGGAGAGGCTATGCTCAGTGCAAGGGGAGCAATTGCAGATGTAAAAGAATGCCACTAAAAAGCTGAGAGCGTTGTTTGATAATGCTTTCAGCTTATATTGTCACTCACTCGGCATCGCTCCCGCCTAATATACTGTGTCCTTGTCGAAAGGCAAACTGTCTTCCGGCTCAAAGTTACGCAAGTCTTGCTCCATCTGCTGCCGACGTTGGACGTATGTTCTGCTAGCGCCAATCCGAGCATTCATTTTCTGCTCACCAAAGTTAATACCTTGTTCTGCGTAATCAGCAGACACAGCATCATAATTCTCGACTTCTATTTTCTTGCGCCACTCAAGCTGTTCGAGGGCACTTTCACTGATACCAATTTTCTGAGCGTACTCTACATATTCAGGTCTGAGAGAACCATCTGGGTTAAATTCCTTTTTTTCTTGTTCAGTAAAGAAATCGTAGGCTGTGTAGATTGGCCACGGTTCTGGATCAATCTCATCCAGGTGCTTCCACTCGTCGTATCTTGCTTTTAGCCTAGAGGCATAATCATCAATTGCCTCGTTACTCATTCCCACAGATAACATTTCTTGTCGAGCTTCATTTTTCAAGCTGCCATCTGGATGGAACTCTTTCTTGTGCATATTTATCCAACGCTTAATCCTTGACATATAAATCTCCTCAGAAATTGATTAAATTTCATCAATTTACTTAGCATTTATGACTTTGGAATTGAAACATTTTGATCCTCGTTTAAATCAGTGGATATATACAGACGATAACAAAACTGGTTCTCAATCAATTTTAACTGAAAAGCTCAGTAATACCTTATTAGAATTTTACTTTCCTGGCAAAGAATTCTCGTTTGGACACTCAGATGAATACAGTACTGCTGAAGAGTTAAAGAATCATCCAGATGGACAGATTTTATTGCTATCTTCTAAGACTCGCTTACTTTATGGAGATAAAGAATGTTTAGAAACGATTCAAAAAATTTGTCCAGATAGTAAAGACCGTGGGGCTTATGGTTCAATCTTCCTTGGGGCTTGTAAAAATGCGATTCACGAAAATTTAAGCATTCTGGTAGTAGATGATTCTACTGAAAAGGCTGGTGAAAATGGAGGGATATTATCGAATGATTTGGCATATAAATTAGTTGGTGACTGTTATGGGCAGATTTCAACACAACTTTATGACAAAGTAACCTTAAGAGAATCCCAAGCAGATAAAAGCTATCGTGTAATTCAGCATCGATTTGGTTGGGTGGATGGAGTTGGAGAGGATACTACTAAATACCGTTTTGGCAAAGGAACATTGCGACCATACAGGTTAGACGAAATCAAATATGCAGATCCAAATAACAAACCAGAAATAGACATAATTCTCCCCGTAAGCAGTTTTAAGGGAACAGACAAAGATAGACCCAAAGGCCCCACTAAACCGCAGATTAAGCCAGGATTATATCAGCAAAATATTTGGTTAGCTGAAAAAGGGCAATCTCAGCAAGGTCAGATGTCTATCTCCCAACTGCTGGCATCTTTCCCCCAAGGAATTAAAGATTTTGTCGAGGAACTAGAGGTACAAGCTGAAAAACTAGCCTCTATTCAAGATGACCCAAGAATTGTTGCTGCTTACTATTGTGAAAGATATGAAAAGCGTAAAGAATCATTGAGCCAAAATAAATTAAAAACACGAGAAGTCATCAATCAAGAAATAGATGTTAAAAACTTAGAGAGAAATGATGACTTAAATGCAGATCAGGACTTGGATGATGACTCCGCTAAAGATGATTTGTTCATGTACAAACTCATTAAAGCCGATTTACTAGGGCATCAGCAGTTATTAGAAACTGAGAAGGTCAAACAGGAATTAAGTCGGTTTGTACAAAGTGAGTGGCGAGA
Organism: Desmonostoc muscorum LEGE 12446; assembly: GCF_015207005.2. GTDB lineage: Bacteria > Cyanobacteriota > Cyanobacteriia > Cyanobacteriales > Nostocaceae > Nostoc > Nostoc muscorum. The sequence continues at coordinate 9,639 of NZ_JADEXS020000003.1, read as the reverse complement.
TATTGCTGTTGGGAAAACGCTTACTTTTGACCGAGGGATGATTATTCCATCCAAGGAACTCAAAAATGGTGAAATTTGTGTCCCTTGGCTGAAGCTTGGAGAAAAAGTTCTTAACTTTCGCTCTCCTTTTCTGAATTCTAACGGATTGTGTGTGTCTACCAACAAGCACGTTGAAGACCAAATCGCGCCAGATGGGAAGGTTTTAGAAGGCATAATTGTAGTCAATGACGAAGACCACAAGCGCATACAAGCCAGAATTACAGAGTTAGAAGCACTCTTGGTTGATGTTGATTTTATCGACCCAGCAGAAACCGAATCAGAACGCCAAGCACGAGACTACGATGGTGATTGCATTGGTGTAGCAAGAGCTAGCTTATATCCCAATCTGACAGCAGAGGCAGAGCGAAGAAATCTTCCTCAAAACGCCTATTCGCCCACAGTTAAGCTCAAAAAGCAATCATTTTATTTGGAAGATGGAACCCAGCCCCCATTTGAAAAAATTGCTATCCACATGAGCGATAGCATCAGCGTGGGCATAATCAACAATCAAGTGACAGCACTGGAAGCATTAGAATCAGAAATTGAGGTACTAAAGACTTACGGTACTTTTGAGCAGAAATCAAATTATCTAGACCAAGTTTCTAACCATTACGAAACCCTGTTTGAGCAAGAACGCCAGAAAGATCCAAAGTTAATTCGAGAAGAATACAAGCCTTATATGCAAGGGGTTGTTGAAATTGCTCATTCTCAAAGAACTCCCGAAATGATCCAGAAAGCAATGGACATTAACCGTCAAATGTACCGGAGCATGATTGAAGAAGGATGTTATCAAAACCAAATAGCGGTTGATTTATTCAAAAGTGCTAAAAAACCTGAGATGGATAAAATCAGGGAAAATAGTCGCTACTTATATCGTGATGTTAATTATATTAAAGATAAAAAGTCGCGTTCAGTTTATTTAAACACGGGGATAACACCAAAGGGCTACTCACCAGTAGAATTATTGATTAGCCAAACCAATAAATATTTCCAAGAATCACAGTTAGAATCGCGCCCCATCGTTCAGTTTAAAGACTTGTTCAAAGGAGTAGAATTTACACCACAGCAAAAATTTGCAGCGATCGCCGCGAAGTACGAGTTCGATCAGAAATTCAACGCTGCGGTTCGGATGTCCCAACGGCGTGAAACTGAGAAAGGGCCATCTGCAATTATCCAAACTCCACAGGGGGCGAAACTAGAAATCACCAATCTCACCCGTTACGGACACCCCTTAATCTGGAAAGCCCAGACGTTGAACATTCGCTTAGATGAAATAAGAGAGAAATTCAGAAGTTTTGAACGCCCTCACCGATTATTAGCAGTTGCACAGATAGATGGTGAGAAAGGTTCGGATGGAAAACCTGCATACCGTCATCTTGGAACAGTTAGCCAACAATCTGTGACTGACCACAACCTCAAGGCGGGGATGGCCATGCAGGGAGCTAAACTATTAGAACTAAAACCAGAACTTACTAGAAGCCAAACTAAACTACTCTTTGCCTTGGCAAATGATGCAGCAGAAGCATTTTACGCGAAAATCCCAGAGTCAGAAAAACTTGCATCCGCCGCCGCCGCTTGGAATATCTGTGCATCCCGTCAGGATGAACTTGAAGTTGCAAGAAAAGAAAACGCAAACCCCCAGGCTTACGCTAAAAAAGTCTCTAATTTTGCCTTCGCTGCTTTCCCCAATGAGATTATTTCTCGCTTAGATAAATTGCAATTTACTGAACCGAAGTTAGTCACACTGAATAATGAAGCGAATCAATTTTTGGGTCGAGACTGGAATCCCACCGAAAAACACCCGATAGAAATTAGAGCTTCTCACCACCCAGTTGGGCATGAGCGCCACGTTTCCAGACTAATGTTTGTCCAGGATAGTGACGGCGAATATAAGGAATTCGCCATGCTCGAAACCAGAACCGCACAGCTTCCCATTGGAACGAAAGCGCTCTCTTGTATGGTTGGGGTAGAACCTGCCACAGCATCAGCAACTATTGGACTACCAGGAAACGAGCCGGTTGAAATTACTATCCGTGAACTCAAGAACTTCTCTTATGCAGGACTTGTTTTTAACGACGAACCCGTAAACTTAGAATTTGGCACTGTGCCGGTGACTGACAAAACAGTGAAAATCAAACTTGATGGCAAAACTCTGGGTGAGTTAGACAGTGATTCTGTCCAACAGTTGAAACAAATTGATTATCTCAAAAATGGTAATCCTCTAAAGTTAAAGCTCACGTCTATCTCTGAAACTGGAGATCAAGCTTTTGTGCTGGGTGAGTCTCCTAATGGGAATCTCCTCAAAATTAATAAAATTAACTTTTATGATTTTTCTGGTCAGACATTCAATGATCAAGATTACCGAAAACTGACTATCGAAACCTCAGCTTCTAAAACTAGAGATGCTGTATTTTTGAATGGTGAACCCCTGGGAGTATTGCACTTCAAAAAAGACAAAGACGCGCTCAGACAGCTTGGACTACTCAAAACCGGACAACTTACCCCAGCCCCCGCTATTATTCAAAGTAATTTCTCTGTTATTTGCGCTCAAATTGACCCTAATACTGTTGAATATCCCCAGAAATGGACGAAGGAATTTTATGTTTTTTGCACTCAATCATTTAACCCTCAACAACTGTATATGATTGATACTACTGCGCCGATACTGCAAAAAATTAAAGAACGTACCACATTCCTATTTTCTACCCAATCAAACAAAAAACTTGGAGTTATGGGCTTGGCAGTTGACAATCACAAAGTCGAATCTGTAACCTTATGGTTAAAGAATCAAAATGTTGAATATCAGCAAGTACCAATAGAAGATGTTATCAGGGAAACCAAAAAAGGTTTAGCAGTATTTCACTTAGTCAGCAGTTCAATTCCCCCCAAAACTTTGGAGAACATGACCAAGAAATTTGGTGCTGTGATTGAATCAAGTACTGAATATCAACAAAAAATTAAATCTTTGGCCACGCGATCGCAATTATTGAAATCTCCAGAACAACCGCCACTACACTCATCTCAACAAAGTACTCAAACTGCACCTACTACTAATCAAGCTACAAAGCCGTCATTGACGACTAGCTCTTACACACCAGATATTACTAATAGTGTAAAAACCGAACCTCTAGGTGTAGAGAAGCCCCCGACAGTTACTATTGATGACTTGAGAAATTGGTACAATGCCGCAGATAAGTTAGGGAAGTCGGAGAATTACAAAAAACGCATTGTGGAAGTGGCAAATGGGTTTAAAGCTGGTGAGCAATTATCAGAGTCAGGGTTGGCAGTAATGAATAAAGATACATCTGAGCTTGAAGGAATTAGTCGGTTGACTCAAATTGCTCAAAGGATTGGCATGGTCTGGGGTAAGTCTGATGGAAATGGGACTCAAGTCCAAGGAAAGATTTATGACTTGGCTTTCAATACTCAGCAAAGGGATTTAACTATTTCGCAGAAAGATGGAGAGGTAATTTTAAACTTGCAATCTGGCAAAGTGCAGACTAATAAAGTAACTCCACAGATATTGCAAACTTTTGAGGATGCGAATAGCCAGATAGATAAAATTTTAGCGAAAAATAAAAGCCAAGAATTAGAAATACAAGGAGAAATTAGTCAGATTCCATCTGGGCAATATTGAGGGCGCTAAAAAAGATTTATTTAAAGCTTTTGGTTTGTATGAGGCGCGAGGGAATATGATTTACTGTGCTTTTACTCGAAGTTTGATTATGGAGCTTTTTCGAGATCATGAAGTTTACAAAGACAGCGATCGCGTTTTATCCACGCTGCATCTGGAGAACGCACCGCACCGTTCGGCAAAGTAAATCCACCACTGGAACCAAACCCTACACCTGTACCATCTTGCTTTGTCCATAGCCACAACTGCCCAACTAAGTTAAAGTTGCGTTCATCAGTTTCGGAACCAGTAGGGGGCATAATGACTAATTCTCCAGCAGCATTACGTTCGATGCGAAAATCACTGTTTAGCTGACAAAACTCATAAAACTGATCTTCGGTTAGTGCGTAGGCGTAGCCCGTCGTAGACATCGCAGGTTGCAATTGCAAAACCACTGGTATAATCTCTGTGGCTACAGGTAAATTGGTGGTCATAATCGCTTTGTGGCTACTTCACCTGCTTTAACTGCAAGGACTGTTTTTTGCAGAGATGCGAAAGTTTGGTGGCCCCATTCAATTACAATGGTAGGTTAATATGGGAAATTCCGCAGATTTACCGTCTATTTACGCAGATAAGCCGATTGAATTAGCACCTGATAAAATTATCACCTCGTTCCCGGTCAATACGTTTTTGGAAAATCTAGCGATACCTGCGGCGGGCTACGCCTACGCATCAGATGGCACAATTTTTGTAAGTAATCATGAGGTCGGCGAGATTGTTAGCATTACCCCAGATGGCAATCAGCAAATTCATGCCACTGTTGAAGGCAAAGTAAGTGGTCTTGCTTTCACTACCAACGGCGATCTGGTGGCAACAGGCTGGAATGGTGATTCTATACCCGTCGTTTCTCTAGTTAAAAGTGATGGCACGGTGGAAACGTTGCTGACACTGCCAGACGCAATATTTCTCAATGGCATCACTCCACTTTCTGGCACTCAGTATTTGACAGCAGATTCCTATCGTGGTGCAATCTGGCTGATTGATGTTGCTCAACCCAGTGGATCAATTTGGCTAGAACATCCAATGCTTGCTCGTAGCAATTCGGAGAGCGTGTTTCCTGCTGCTAATGGCTTGAAGCGTTTTGGTGATTTCCTCTACGTTTCAAATACGGAAAAAATGTTGCTGTTGCGGATTCCTATTGATAGTACTAATAAACCAGGTGAGCCGGAAATTTTTGTTGAGCAGACCAATATTGATGACTTTGCCTTTGATGTAGAAGGCAACCTTTATGGAGCAACGCACATTTACAACAGTGTGATACGAATTGCGCCCGATCGCACTACTACTATCATTGCTCAAGCCGAGTCAGGTGTAATTGGTAGCACAGCAGTGGCTTTTGGTCAAAGTGAGGGTGAACGCACTGCAATTTATGTTGTAACTAATGGTGGAATGTTTTTACCCCCACCCACAGGGGTTGTTCCTGCTAATGTTGTTCGACTTGAAGTTGGAAAAACTGGGTATTCCTTAACTTGAGAATGACTCAACCATGCTACGGTTACAAAAACTTATAACTATTAACTTGATGGTGACATAACTAATGGAGATGGAACAGGACGAGCAATTTGTAACCGTGGTCATTACACAACTTGTCAAACCAGGATGCGAAAGCGCTTACGAAGCTTGGTTGAAAGATATTACCAGAGTTGCTAGAACCTATATAGGTCATCTGGGAACAAATGTAATTCGTCCCCAACTTGGAGTGCGAAATGAATATGTGATCATCTTCCGGTTTGACGGTTATGAAAATTTAAAGGTGTGGATGACATCGCGCGATCGCGAATATTGGCTGAATCAAGGTAAGCATTTGGTTGAATCCGATCCTTATGTTCAACAAATCTGTGGATTAGAAGCTTGGTTTTCTCTTCCTGGTCAACCACTGAAAACTCCACCGCGCTACAAAATAGCATTGCTAACTTGGGGAGCCGTATATGTGTTAATTAATTTGTTGAGTACGTTTATAGTTCCCCTACTTCGTGGTTTACCACCCTTGATTATTTCGTTGATTGTTACGATTACTATGGTTTTGCTGTTGACATATATTGTTATGCCTAGAGTTAGCCGTTTGTTTAGCTTTTGGCTATATCCTAAACCACGAAAAGTTTAGCAATTGAAATTACTTTACAGCAATTTTCAGGTAAATAAGTTATGTTGATCGGTTTCGGAACTAGTAGGGGCATAATTACTAATTCTCCAGCAGCATTACGTTCAATGCGAAAATCACGGTTTAGTTGACAAAGTTCATAAAACTGGTCGTCGGTTAGTGCAGGGCAAACGCATGTGTGACTCGTTCCTAAGCCAATACATAACTTAGGGTGAGAACGCCAAGGAACAGAACCTTGAAAACCTCATAACTAAACCTGAGATAGAGGTGAAAGTCCTCTCATACAAGGGTAGTAGTGACTCCCAACCTGCCCACAGCGACCGAACTTGGAATTTCGGAGACTGAAGCTCTTAACTGGGCGCAATCAGAGCCAAAGCATGTGACTTAAAGGAATTGTTTGCCGCAACGGCAAGCTTTTACTTTAATTTCACTCCGGTAATCTCATACTTTAGACAGTAGCCTGTTGGTTTATAGGGTAAAAATGGCTGGAATTATTATCAAACTTCCTTAAACCAAGCATATTTACTGAAAAAGTGTTCAGAACAAACGGCAAGCTTTTACCTAGATTTTGAACTCATGGCAACATTTTAGTTAAAACTGAACTATTTCGGTTGCGATCGCCATCGAGGGAGACAGTGAGTTTTCTCCACTATTTAAAGTAAAATTCTGCCGCTTGTTCAGAATAAAACTAAAATTTTGCCGCTTGTTCATTGACCATATTGTAAATAATTATACTTAATTATTGAGATTTTTATCAGAGTTACAGCAATTTTTGTCTCATAGACTACTAGATACTGTTTAAAGTATCAAGAAGCCACAATCAAATTAAAGTAAAAGCTTGCCATTGCGGCAAACATTTCCTTTAAGTCACAAGTATGATCGTAATTTTATTTCTTCTTTATTTTGAATTTTGAATTCAAAAAGGTCAAGCAGCAATTGCTTTAGCTACACGCTATCCTGAGGCAGTGTGATTTTTACCTTTCCCAAACAACCAACACCCCATCCACACAAGCAATCCCCCACTGCGGAAACTTCGCCAGCAATTTCTTGATCACAATCTGCTTTCGCGGGATCATCATTCCAACACTCTTGCAAGAAATCAAACCCCGAATTCTGCCCTGAATTCGCTGCAACCTTGAGTTTCTGCATACGTTGTGGTCGCTCCAAGACCAGAATGTCTGCGGGGAAATCTTAGTTAATAGCTATATTCTGCAACATTTTTTCAAGAAAATACAGCAGATAGTAAGCTAGTATACAGCAGTTACTCAAAAACAGGTAAAGCAAGATTATGGCAACAATTATAGGTACTGATGGGGACGATATTTTGATCGGAACTGCTGGGGATGACAGAATTATCGCTAGTGCAGGGGATGATACGATTACTGGTGGAGATGGTAGGGATACCATTGATTACAGTGACTTAGAACAACCTGTAACACTTCAACCAGTGGTGATTCAAAAAGGCGTAATTGGAACTGATACGTTTAGAGATTTCTTTGAAACTGTTATTGGTGCTAGAGGACAGACTAATATTATTGATGCAACTACTGACAGTACAAATGTATCGATAGTAGCTGATTTATCCAAAGAAAGACTAGAAATAAGAGTTGTCGGTTCACCACCAATAATAGTCAGTGTGAAAAATTTTGTGAATGTAATTGGTACAAATCAAAAAGACACTATTACTGGTGATGCTGCTGATAATGAATTATCTGGTAGCGGCGGCAATGACATTATTAGAGGCAGTGCAGGCAACGATACCTTAAATGGTGGAGATGGTACTGATACGGCTGATTACAGCAAAATAGGTGTAAGCTCTACCATTTTCATTGATGGAACTCTTCAAAAAGGTGGTGGACTAGGTAGAGATTTACTTGGTAATTTTGAAAATCTTGTTGTTGATGCTAGCGTTGCAAATAACACTATCGATGCCTCAATTGCTCCTTCAGCACCCTTTTTAGTTGGAGATGCATCAGTTAACGTTAACCTTGAAAGTCAAAGTTTTGTAATTAATAATGTTCCTAACATAGGCACAGTTGAATTCAAATTTATAAACTTTGATAATGTTAAAGGTACAAATCAAAGTGACACCATTGTTGGAGATAGGCAAAATAATGTATTATTTGGCAATGGCGGAAACGATACACTTTCTGGTAAGAGCGGGAACGATACACTTGCTGGTGGGTTAGGTACAGATACTCTCACTGGGGGACTAGGTGCAGATAAATTTGTTTTTACCAATGTATTAGAGGGTGTTGATATTATCAAAGATTTCAAAGCTGTTGAAGGTGACAAAATCCAGATTTCTCAAGCAGGTTTTGGTGCTATTTCCATTAGCGACTTCAGTTATGATCCCCTAAATGGTTCTCTGTTCTTCCAAGAATCTAGATTTGCCATTCTAGAAAATAAGCCTATTGGTTTTCAAACTAATTTAGATATTCAACTGGTTTAATCTCAAAGATTGTATAAGTTCAACCAAATAGTGGGACTTAGAGGTTGTTTGAAAAGTGTCAGATTGAGCCTTAAATGCAACTCACAGAAGCGAACGCGAATTCCAGAACCCCCATTATCTCGTTCAACTTCTAGCATAGCCAGAGTAGTCAAACATACGTTAGATGACTTTTCAAACATCCTCTTAAAGTTATTGCTCACAAAGCTGTGAGCGATGCCTGCGGCGGTAAACTACGCCCTGGCAGAAGTGAACCACGAGTCCGTAAACGCCGCCCGAAAGCTTACCCTTTAATGACGAAACCTCGGCACGAATTACGAAAGCAATTGCAAACTGCTTAAACCACAAGTGTTTCAGCTTTTCTTAGTGCCATTCTACTCTGAAACTTTAGTTTCTTATCAGTTAAGAGTTCCCTCTTCCCTGTTCCCTTTTTTTTGTAAATTCGTTGATACAGCACTTGCAAGTGCATCCCTTATTTAAGGTGTTAAAAAATCCAGGTGTTCTCCAGATATAACTTGCATTTCTTCTAAAACACCTTGCATTTTTAACTGCCCTTTATCTAATAAGACAATAAAATCTGCACGCCGGATAACTCGAGGACGGTGGCTAATTATAATTGTAGTTTTGCCTTGCCGAGAATGCAAAAGTTTATCTAACACTTGGGCTTCTAATACTGGATCTAATGCACTAGTGGATTCGTCTAAAATTAGTATTGGTGGGTCTATAACCATTGCTCTAGCTAAGGCTAATCTCTGCTTTTGTCCACCGGAAATATTTACACCAAATTCGCCCAATACAGTTTGATAATTATCCGGTAATTCACAGATGAATTCGTCAGCACCCGCAATTTGGCAAGCCCGAACAATTTGTTCAAATGTAGCATGAGGATAGCTAAAGTGAAAGTTCTCTAAAATTGAGCGACTCCAGAAGTGGGCTTCTTGGGGGACTAATACTACCTGTTGTCGCCTGCATTCCAAAGATAAATCTTTCTGGTTATAAATGCCAAAACGAATATTACCTGATTGCAAGGGATATAACCCAGCCATCAGTTTAGCTAAAGTACTTTTCCCACAGCCAGATTTACCAATCAATGCTGTGACTTTACCTCCTGGAATAGTTAGGGAAAAGTCTTGTAATAAGTCTGCCCTACCTGTGTGGTGAAAGTTGATATTAGTACAAATAATATCAGTATTATCAAGGATTACTGCCCAAGGTTTTTTCTCTTCGTTTTGGTCTTCTGGGGTACTTTCAATTACCTCATTAATCCGTTCTGTTGCAGTTTGAATTCTGGCAATTTCATCGACAAAACTAATGATTGTAGTAATCAATATATTAAAATTAGCATTCATCACGTTAAATGCTAGCAGTTGACCGATG
>NZ_JADEXS020000001.1:5270000-5350000 GCF_015207005.2 Desmonostoc muscorum LEGE 12446 | reverse complement strand
GATACATCCGTTACGTAATTTGTAACAAAATTGTCCTTTTATGACTTGAAGTAGCTGCAATTTCTAAGATACTGGCATTTTTGCTGGCTTTAGAGCAAAGCGCCGCCACAACTGGAACCACAGCCAGCAGTACAACCATAGCAATAGTCAGCGGTTTGTACTTCATTAATCAGGTCTAAACTACCAGCTTCTAGCAATTTGGCAACTGTCAAGGTTTTACCGTTACGAGTTTTCGCAGGCAAATTCATCATCTGGTTAAAGTCACAATCATATACATTGCCCAGATAATCAATTGAAAGTTCATCGCGACACATTAAATGTTCAATTGTGCTGGTATTAAAATGGGATTCTAAAAACTGTAAATAGCTGGTGTACAGTTTTTTTCGTTCTAAATGCATTTTAGTTCTACCAACTGGCAGATTCGTAATGGTGAAGAGGTTATTGAATACAATATTAAAATGTTCTTGTAAAAAAGTTTTGTAATCTTGTTCTAGGCTGCTCTGTTCGGGAGCTAAATAAAATTTTTCACTTGTAGGTAACTGAGGATTAAATACCAAGTCCAAAATTAAGTTTCGCTCTTTACCATAACCGAGTTTGTTAAGCCACTGCAAAGCTTTGATTGAACTATCAAAGACGCCAGTACCACGCATTTTATCAACATTATCTGCTAGGTAGCAGGGAAGAGAAGCCACAATTCTTAGTTGATGTTTAGCAAAGTATTCTGGCAAATCACCAAAAGCATTTTCAAAATAAATGGTTAAATTAGACCGAACAATTACCTGCTTACCGGTTAACTTTGCTGCTTCTACTAATGGTTTAAATCCATAATTCATTTCTGGTGCGCCACCAGTCAAATCCACAATTTTAATTTCGGGGAATCTATGGATTAGTGAAATCAATTGTTCACAAATTTCTGGGGAAAGTTCTTCTGTACGTTTTGGGCTAGCTTCGACGTGACAGTGTTTACAAGCCAGGTTACAGCGCTTACCAAGATTAATTTGTAAAACAGTAATTCCTTTTTTTGTTAAAGGAGAATTAAGTTTTTGTTTGAACTGCGTTACAGATGGATATAATGTATTTTTTGATTGAATCTGCATTATTTACTACTCCTTGAAGATGACTAAAATATATTGAATGCTTCTAGCCTTGTAATAATCTGTAGGTTATTCCACTAATAATTGCGGTACTAGGTAAAGTTAAAATCCACGATAGTAGTATTTGATAGAAAACACGCACATTAGATTTTTTAGCAATCAATCCAACTCCAAAAATAGAACCGACTGAAAGGTGAGTTATGGAAAGTGGAAGCCCAAACTGATTAGCTGTAATAACGAGAACTCCCGTTACTATATTTGATGAAAAGCCTTGAGTGTGATTCATAGAGGTAATTTTTTCACTCATCGTTATTGCAACTTTTTGGGAGTTGAGTAAACCGCCAAGTGCCATTGCGATCGCTATGGTAATCATTCCTCCCTGAATCGAGAAATACTCAATAATCAAAATGAGTGATACCATCTTGGGAGTATAATTTAATCCTCTGGCAAAACTCACAATTCCAGCGCTGATAAAATGACAAGTATCAATAATTTTATCATTAACTATTACATTCAATTTTGAATTGATATAATCAAATAAACTGTAAATTACTGCTCCGAAAAAAATAGCAATAATTGGACTGAGCAATAAAGGCAAAATAAAGGAAGTTAGTAAAGCTGGAAAATTAAGTTGGAGTCCGATCGCTACTAATCCAGCACCAACAATAGCACCGATCAAACTGTGAGTTGTGGAAATAGGAAACCCCATGAATGTGGCTAGGAGTACAGTTAAACCGGCAGCGATCGCCACTGCTAAATGAAACTCTGGTGCGTTGGCGATCGCATTTGGTACTAGTCCTTTTCCTGAAAAATTTTTAATTAGTGTACTTGCTGAAAAAGTTGCAGTTACTGCACCAGCAAAAGTTGTAAAAGTTGACCATAAAATTGCTGTTTGATAACTGCTTGTTCGGCTACCAAACAGCGTTGCTACACCTTTAAAATTATCATTTGCGCCATTGGAATATGCTAAAAAAAGAGTAGCTAAAAATAGACTAATTAACAACATTTGGAAATTTCTAAATAAGAAGTCAGAATCCAGAATGGGCTACGCCCCGCTGCGCTAACAGAATGCTATTAGTCAAATATTAAAATCTTACATTCATTTTTCAGTTGCACAGAATTATTCTGAATTCTGACTCCTGACATCTGAATTATTTATTAATAAATTAACAACAACCACCACCACTATAATGCCAGGTTGAATCGGTAACAATTATTTCTGCTGGCTTTATAGCTGCAAGTTTAGCAGCGGTTTTATCACACACGGCTGCGGGAATACCCCGCTGAAGTAGATGACCTGCTGAATCATCGAAGAAAGGTTCAAAACCTGCATAAATGGCTGTTTTACCTGTGAAAATACAAGCACCATCTTCTGGAATAGCAACCTTAAAACAAACAGAATCCAGACTTTCTAAAAGTAGGTTTTCTTCTAAATTATAAGTCTGGGAATCTAGTAGACGGTAAGGACGACGGGCACGAATTTCAACTTGACCAAAGCCAGCATTTATAATCCGTTCAGTATACTGTTCATAGGTGAGTGCCCCTGATAAACACATGGCTCTGAGTCGCTCATCTTGTTGCAGATGTACTGGAATTGAACGAGTAGCAATTGGATCGCTCATCTGCAAACGTCCACCTGGTTTTAATACCCGATGCGCTTCTTTTAAAGCACGAGTTAAATCTTCTGGTTCAAAGATGTTGAAAAGGCAATTCTGTGCCACGATATCGACGCTAGCATCAGCAACAGGTAAGTTAAAAGCATCGCCTTCCCTGATTTCTACAAAACTGGTGTCAAACCACGAGTTCTCTTGAGCAGCAATTTCTAGGTTGCGTGCTGCGGCTTCTCGCATAGCCGCAACTGGTTCAATAGCAATTACAGCACCTGCATAGCGGGAAAAATAAGCGAATTGCAAGGCTTCTAAGCCACCGCCAACACCAACATATAGAACAGTAGGTTGGTTTCCTAGTTCAATCGGGTGAACAGTAGTACCACAACCATAGTTCATTTCCTGCATTGGCAAAGGAATTTTTAATCCTGGTAGTTGCAGGGGTGTACTTTGCACACAACAAAGTCCAACTTCTGGGGTTTGGGCAACTTCGCGGTAAAATTGCGCCGCTGTTTCTAAATAGGTCATGCTATTTTATATTTTGGATGATGAGAGCTTTGTGCATCCTAATATAATTAACTCTGAGTTGCATGAGTTGTTGCTGAGATTGCCAAAAACCCCAAATTCTCCTACGATTGAAAAATTTGGGATTTTTGGATTATTTTAAGACTGGGAGTCGGAAGATGGGGAGATGAGGGAGATGAGGGAGATGAGGGAGCAGGGGAGGCAGGGGGGGAAAGAATAACCAATGCCCAATGCCTACTAACCACCCAATGTGTAACCGATACCGCTAACGGTTTGAATAAGGCACTTTTCGTTATTGGCTTCAAGTTTCAGCCGTAGGTAGCGGATGTACGGCTCGATGATGTTGGCATCTTTGATGAAGTTGTAACCCCAGACTTGCTCTAAAATGCGATCGCATGTAATTACTTGTCGCGGATGGATAAGGAAATATTCCAGTAAATCAAATTCCTTAGCTGTTAATTCAATTAACCGCTGACATCGGTACACTTGGCGTGTGCGACGATTTAAACTCAGGTCTTCAAATTCTAAAATATCTCCGGTGTCCGCTTGATGTGTTTTTCGCAGGTGAATACGGACTCTGGCTAATAATTCATCAATGCTGAAGGGTTTAACTAGGTAATCATCAGCACCAGCGTCTAAGACTGTAATGCGATCGCTCACTTCATCTTTGACGGTTAATAAGATTATTGGCACTTCATTAGTAATACTTCGCAGACGGCGGCAAATTTCCAACCCTGACAAACCAGGCATTATCCAATCTAAAATCACTAAATCCACATGCAACTCCCGTGCTGCGGTAAGTGCAGTTAATCCATCGTAGGCAATGCTAACTTGATAACCTTCATAATTCAACTCCGATTCAATAAATCGTGCCAGTTTGACTTCATCTTCAATCAGTAAGATGTGCGTCATGATGATGTTAATGATTTCAGCAGGGTACGGTAAGCAACAATACGGTCTAGAAACACTGTCTTCGAGGTGTCAGCTACTAAATAGCCAGACATCTAATTAGGTGTACGCTAGCTTAGTATAAATCTGAATAAGTAACAACCGTAAGTCTGCAATTACCGATGGCTGCTCGATCTAAGAACGATGCAACTGACTATTAGCAATACGCTGTGATATCTTCACCGCATTCATCGGCAAGATAACAAAGCGCTCTAAAACGCAATCCAACGACTTCTTCGTACAGAGGATTTAATTTACACATTGGTGGAATGTGAAGTAGCTTGCGACCAAACAGAGTAATATCTCGTTCAAACGGACATTGAGCAGGAATAGCTTTGCAGAGGAAATGAGCCAATTTGGAGTTATGAATTTCTACGGCTTCCAACCACTCGCGGACTGGGTGCAGTAGATCTTTGTGTAACCGGATTTGAATAAAGCTTGACATAATTACTCTCCTTAATAATTTAAAATAGACTGGGTTTGTTGTATTTGAAGCTCTATGAATATACACGGTCAGGTTTAATAGTTTTATGCAGCGATCGCTCGTTTTTTAATTTTCTACAGAGATCGCTAGAGTCTCTAGGAACACTGCTAACTACACATTCAAGTACCAAAATTCCGGATAATTTGCCAAGGTGAGCATAAGTATTTTGCCAAACGTTAGGCTAGATATTGACGGACTGCAAAACTGATAGTTAACCAACTTCAAAGGAGGCGCAGTTACTTACCCTAAAAAAGCATTGAGCTTCAGGGAAACTGCGAAAACTAATGACCTACGACTTTCTTAATAACAAAAAGTTCCTTTTTGATCGCTGGGCACCAAGCTACGATTGGCTGTTTCCTTCAGTGTTTTATCGAGCCATCCACAAACGATTGCTAGAGTACGTCAACTTACCAGAGCGAGCAAATGTACTTGATATAGGGTGCGGTACTGGACGCTTGCTTGAGCGCCTTGCTACTGAGTTTCCCGCCCTGCAAGGCACCGGATTAGATTTATCTGCTAATATGTTGCGGATGGCAAGACTGAGCAACCACCACCATCCACGCTTGATTTATGTTGAGGGCAAAGCTGAGTCTCTTCCTTTTGCTAATGGTCAGTTTGATGCTGTTTTCAGCACTATCAGCTTTTTGCATTATTTGGAACCTCAACAGGTGTTTAGTGAGATAGCACGGGTACTTTCTCCTGGTGGATGCTTTTATTTGGTTGACATTACTTCCAAAAAAGAGACAGAACCTCAACTATTGCCAATTTCTCCTCGTGGAATTCGACTTTACAGCCCCAATCAACGCCAGGTTCTAGGTTCTTCTGCTGGGCTATTGTGTTTGAGTCACCATTATTTATTGGGGCCTGTATTGCTAACGATTTTTGCTAAACCTGGAATTTGAAAATGGGGAGTGGGGAGTCGGGAATGGGGAGTAAAGGGGTGGAAACAGCTTACATCAATCTTTTGTGTGTATAAAGGATACATAGCCCAATACGGTTCAGTTAAGGGTAACACTCTTTGTGAAGGTCAATTTTTTTACGTAGATGCACAGCGGCTTGCCGCAGGCTACCGCAGAGGCGCAGAGAACGCAGAGAGAAGGAGGAAATGCTTAACTCAACTGTATTGATACATGCACGCTGAACTGGTGGTGATTTTTCAAGAAAGAGGCTATGCCAAAGTAGGTATATTCTATATTTAGCAGACTATCTGGGACTTGTGGCGATCGCAGTAATTAGTGAGTTAAACTGCGTTTGATTAGGGAACCTTGCATCACATTATACTCAGGTAGTACTTGAAATCTTATGCCAGTAGCCATTCACGCCGCACAAAAACAACTATCCAGCGTTTTTAGTAATAAATTCGCATTTTCCATACCAGCCTATCAGCGCCCTTATGCTTGGACAAAAGACCAAGCAAGTGACTTATTAAATGATTTGTTGTCTTTTTTAGGGGATGATTCAGAAACTATAGCCGATACCAACCCTTATTTTTTGGGGAGTATAGTTTTGATTAAAGGTGAAGATGATCCTGAAGCTGACGTAGTTGATGGTCAGCAACGTCTAACAACTCTCACAATTCTTCTATCTGTTCTTAGGAGTTTGGCAAGTTCTGAAAGTGCTTCAGAAATTACGGAATATATTTATCAAAAAGGTAAAAAGCTCGAAGGTAAAGAGAATCGTTATCGCCTCAAGCTACGGGCAAGAGATGAAGATTTCTTTCGTGATTATATACAATCCGAAAATGGATTAGATAATCTTCTAAAACTTGATGCTTCACAGTTAACTGATAGCCAAAGAAACATTCAAGCAAACGCAAATTATTTTCGTGATGAATTAAGTAAACGTTCTGAACAACAGCGGGATCGTTTTTCTCATTATCTAATGACACGCTGTTTCTTAGTACTTGTTTCTACGCCAGACCTTGACTCAGCTTATCGCATATTTTCTATTCTCAATGCGCGTGGTCTAGACCTGTCTCTCAGTGATTTTCTGAAATCAGAGGTTATTGGAGCAATTCCTTCATCTGAACAAGATAAATACACAAGGATCTGGGAAACTGAAGAAGAAGATTTGGGTCGAGAGAAGTTTCAAGAACTATTTGCCCATATCCGCATGATTGATCGAAAGTCTAAACCGCGTAAGACAATTCTTAAGGAATTTTGCGAAGATATATTGCTCAAGACTAAGATACAACCACAGAAATTTATTGACGAAGTATTAAAACCTTATTCTGATGCTTTACAAATTATCAATACGGCAAATTACCGAAGCGATAAAGATGCAGAAACAATTAATTCTTTGCTTCGATGGTTGAATCAAATAGACAACTTTGATTGGATTCCGCCTGCAATTCTCTATTTTTCTAAAAATATCCACTCTCCTGGTAAATTAAAACAGTTTTTTACCGATATTGAGCGATTAGCTGCAGGCTTAATGATTTTGCGGTCTGACATTAACGAGCGCATCGGACGATATGCAAAACTTCTTACCGCTATTGAAGGAAATGTCGATCTATATGCACAGGAGTCACCCTTACAGCTAACTACTAACGAAATAAATCGAATCATTAAAACACTTGATGGAGATTTATATTTAATCAAGCGGATTAGACAATATGTTCTTTTGCGCCTTGACTCTGAACTTTCCGAAGGGAAAGCGAGTTACGACTATTCAGTTATTACAGTTGAACACGTACTTCCTCAGAATCCAAGCGAAGGCAGTACGTGGCTTCGATGGTTTCCGAATGAAGAAGAACGCATCCAATATGTGCATCGCATAGGTAATTTAGCGTTACTCTCTCGAAATAAGAATGCCGAGGCGCAAAACTACGATTTTGCTAAAAAGAAAGAGAAGTATTTTCTTGGCAAAAAAGGGATCAGTCCTTTTGTGCTGACAACCCAAGTTTTACAGCAATCTGAATGGACTCCAGAAGTTATTCAGCAGCGCCAGGAAGATTGTTTACAAAGCCTTAGAGAAATATGGCGGCTGTAAGTGCGATCGCTCTCAACCATTGACAGAAATCTTGGCAACACACAAACAGGCTGTAGGGGCGTACATCTGTACGCCCCTACTATTTCATCAAATGGTATACCTGGGAATTAGGAGATTAAGCTTGTTGTATTTCTGGACGACCGTCTTCAACCACAAATGAAGCCCGTTTACTAATTGTGCCAGATGGAGTTGTCACATTTGACATCACTAGATAATCTGACTTCCAGGTTGTGGGAGTTAGGGCACAGCGAACATATCCGCGTTGATTATTGAAGAATTTAATGTGTGGGTTATCTGGTAAGTAAGCTTCAACTGCGGGGGTGGTGTCTGAGCCATCTCCACCTGAGCTAATGGAAGAACAAACGAATTCACTGCCGAGTGTGGCGGATTCTGGCTGATCAAAGTTAGCCTTTAAATTCATCGCCCAGTGGGAATGCACATCACCTGCTAGAGAGACTGGATTAGAGGGCTGGCGCTGTCCGAGGAAAGCCATCAAGCGATCGCGCGAAGCCACATAACCATCCCATTTGTCCATGCTGTAGGTTCCGCCTGGCCCTGGTGTCATGTCTCGCTGAGCAATGGGTACTTGCTGCGCTAAAACGTTCCACTTGGTTTGTGAGGTATTTAGACCATCAAACAACCAATCCTCCTGTGCTTTACCGGTAATGGTTGCATTCGGATCTAAATTTTCTGCACAACGTTCTTTGGTACCATCACCACAAGGCTGATCGGTGCGATATTGGCGGGTATCTAAAACATGGAAGGTTGCTAAGTTACCAAAAGCCAGCCGACGATAAAGTTGCATGTCGGGGCCGACAGGACGCGAGAACGGACGCAAGGGCATGTGTTCGT
This sequence comes from Desmonostoc muscorum LEGE 12446, assembly GCF_015207005.2. Lineage (GTDB taxonomy): Bacteria > Cyanobacteriota > Cyanobacteriia > Cyanobacteriales > Nostocaceae > Nostoc > Nostoc muscorum. Next base: position 5,341,499 of record NZ_JADEXS020000001.1, on the reverse strand, counting down.
AATAGACTTGATAAGCAATAGCCCGCCGTTGGAGGAAAATTGCCCGGTCTTGATCTGGTTCTGTATCTATTTCCGAAATGTTGTTGGCGTAGTTATTTTCTACCTCGTGGTCATCCCAGGTAAGAATCCAGGGAAACGCTGCGTGAGCGGCTTGCAGATTGGTATCGGTTTTATAGAGGGCGTGACGGTTGCGGTAATCTTCTAAGGTGAGAATTTCTGAACTATTGTGTTTTCTGGGAGTAGTGTTTGAGATTCCCCCTTCATAGATGTAATCGCCAACATGCACTACTAAATCAAGGTCGTCCTGTGCTAGATATTTGTAGGCGGTATAGAATCCCTGCTGATAGTTTTGGCAGGAGACAAGGGCAAAGTTAAATTTACTTAAGTAGCTATTTGCTAAAGGTGCTGTACGAGTGCGACCAATGGGGCTAGAGTCTTGACCGACAAGAAAGCGATACCAGTACCAAGTATCAGATTGGAGTCCTTCTACCACAACTCGCACTGAATGAGCTAGTTCTGGGGTTGCCAGTACGGTACCTCTGGAAACAATGCGCTTCATATTGGAATCAGTAGCCACTTCCCAGCGAATTGGTACATTCACTGGTGGCATTCCACCTCCGTTTAAGGGTTCGGGAGCCAGACGAGTCCAAATCACGACGCTGGTGGGATAGGGTTCACCAGATGCTACACCCAAAGTGAAAGGATAACTGGAAAATCTAGTTCTGGCGTAGACGCGTAGCGGCTTGTCGACAGACATCGCTGTTTGATGAGAAAATTGGTTAGCGATCGCAAAACCACTCAATGCTCCTGCCCCAATAATTAAGTTGCGTCGTTTAATTCTACTCTGCAATAACCGCTCAAAATTCTGATAATCTACCATTTTTTACTCCTAATTAACTTGTAATTCGTAATTCGTAATTCGTAATTCGTAATTCGTAATTCGTAATTAAACAGAGCATTTTTGTTCATGAATGTAAACATCATTTCAAGCTTCACGACTGAAGTCGGGGGGTATAATTAGGAATTACGTTAGCGAGTCTTCGATCGCCATTACAAATTACGAATTATTGTGACTAATGACCTGTTTGACCAATGACTAACGACTAATGACCTTTTTGATCATTAAACCAAGGCTACAAGCTAAGAAAGTGCCAGCTAAAGTTGTAGGTTCAGGTACTCTTGTATAAGAAACTCTACCTGAAATGACTTCGGCATCTGGAGAAGTTGTGGAGAAAAGTGTAAAATCCTCACCAATAATTTCGTAGCGGATGGAACTGGAAGGATTAGTTTTATCGTCGAATGTATAGTCTAATGCTAAAGATGTTTCTCCTGTTGAAAACAACGTTGAATATACAAGGGGAAACTCTGGATAATTGATATCATCTTGTTCGGTGTAAACAGTAGAATCACCGTCAAATTGGAAAGAAAGGGACTTGGCGATCGCTACTGAATTATTTTCACTAAAAGTTGAATCATCAAAGCTGAAAAAGCCATTCCCTTTAGTGGTGGCACTATCAACGCTGAAAGCATAATTAATAATTGCAGCAGATACAGATTTTGCATCTAGAGTTGCAAAACCTATAGTTAAACTAGCAGCAGCAAGCACTAATTGTGGAACAAATTTCATATTTTGCTTTCCTCATGATAAACTTCTGCAAGCAATACACACTGAGAACTATTAATTAGTAGGTCGCTAATTAACTTATCTCTTTTATGCTTATCAAAACGGTAAACTGTCACCGTTGATTACAGTGATTACAATAAATATTCGATTATCCAAGTTGAAAAACAAAGAGACAATTTTCCAAATGCTTGAAACAACCACATCTTAAAATCGTAAGTTTAAGCAAAGTTTAATCATAGGTAAAAATCCCAGCAAATTATTCTGCTAATCAAAGGTTTACTAAAAACCAAGACATTTTTGTGAAATTTTTCACCTGATTTTTACTGATAGAATTTCTCTCTAAAGATGCGCCTAAAGGATTTACATAAAACTACATGGTGTAGCCTCCAAGCTTTAGATCCCGGACTTCTTATAGCATTTCACGAAATACCTGATACAGATAGATTTGTAGGGGCGTACAGCTGTACGCCCCTACAACGGATTTAGATGTTGCAAAGATTTTTGGGAATGGTATTAGAGAAGTCTGGGATATCGGTCGGTAAAGCTTTGTTCTACTGAGAATTTGTAGTTGATTGTAGTTGAATGTGAAATCTCAGCCTGCTTTTGGGAATACTTGATTTAGTCAACTGATTGTTGGCAATTTGAGCTATCCAATCCAAAGCCAAGGCATTTTGAGATAAATATGAAATGGATTAAGTCATCTCAATATTTTGTAATATTTTCCCTACCTTTATGTTTGAATTTCGCTCAGTCTAGTTTCACAGCACAGGCTCAGGCTCAGTTATACGAACCAAACAAAACTTGGCAAATTAGTCAAACATTTAAGCCACCAAAACGCGGGGCGCCACCGGCAAGTGCTGGTGGTTCAACTCGTGGTGGCTCTTGTCTAACAGGTAAAAAACTGATAACTCCCTTAATTCCTCAAAATAAATTAGGGCTGACACTTGGTCAACATCCAACATTTTTCTGGTATGTACCTGAATCTTCAGTCAAAACAGCCAAGTTTTTCCTTCTCACTGATGATGACCAGACAGTATTTTATGAAACATCTTTTACACTTCCAGATAAATCTGGAATTGTTAGCTTTACACTTCCTGACAGTGCCCCAGCATTAGCAGTAGATAAAACTTATCACTGGTATCTGACGGTTGTTTGCAATACTGAAGATTCCAGTGACAATCCGATTGTAGATGGTTGGGTGGAACGAATTAAACCAGAATTAGCCTTATCGGAGGCATTAGCAAAAGCAAATTTGTGGAAATTGCCCGCCATCTATGCAGAAGCTGGAATTTGGCATGAAGCTCTGACTACTTTAGTGCAACTGCGCCGGACTGAGCCGAATAATTTAAAAATGAGATTGGATTGGAGACAATTTTTCAAATCAGTTGGTTTAAGTGCGATCGCTTCAAGTCCATTAATTTAAAGGGACTGGGGACTGGGGACTGGGGACTGGGGACTGGGGACTGGGGACTGGGTATTAGTTATTGTTTCTCCCTCATCTCTCTTTGTGTCTTTGCCTCTTTGTGTCTTTGCGTCTCCGTGTCCCCTCATCTCTCAATATTATGTGGAAAAATTATGTGGAAAAACCTGAAACCCGTAATTTGGCAATGGCGGGGTGTTTTATTTGCAGTTCCCAATATTACAATTCTGGTGATTGCACTACGCTTAACTGGATTACTGCAATTATTGGAATTGGCTGCACTAGATCAATTTTTTCTCCTCCGCCCACCAGAGCCAGTTGATACCCGTATTGTGATAGTTGAAATTAATGAAGCAGATGTCCGCAAGCAAGGACAGTGGCCAATGTCGGATGCGGCGCTTGCTAGTGTATTGGAGAATATTAAACAGCAGCAACCTAGAGCGATCGGTTTAGATATTTATCGGGATTTACCTGTAAATCCTGGTCATCAAGCTCTAGTTAAAGTCTTTGAATCTACCCCCAATTTAATTGGCGTACAAAAAATATCTGATACTTTTGATAGTTCTTCAGTTGATGCATCTCCAGTACTGAAACAACGCCATCAAATTGGAGCGAACGATCTACCTTTAGATGGCGACGGCAAAATTCGCCGAGGATTGCTATACCTAAATTTAAAGAATGATGAAATCCTAGAGAGTTTTGCTTTGAAACTGGCTTTGCTGTACTTTAAACCTGAAGGTATTACGGCAAAGGCATCAGCAAATAACTCTAATTACTTGCAGTTAAATCGGGGCATTTTTCCAATTTTTGAAGCCGATGATGGAGGTTATGTACGAGCGGATGCCGGAAGTTATCAAGTACTTTTAAATTATCGAGGAAGAATACAACAATTCATCAAAATTTCCCTCACAGAATTACAAGAAAAACGTATTCCAAAAGACTTAATGCGGGGCAAGGTAGTATTAATTGGGGCTACGGCTGAGAGTTTGAAAGATTTATTCTATACGCCTTACAGCAGCAATGTACTTACCGATCCAGAACGTATGGCGGGTGTGACAATTCATGCTAATTTAATTAGTCAAATTTTGAGTGCGGCCTTAGATGCTCGTCCACAGATTAAGACTTTACCTGAGCCGATAGAATGGCTATTGATTTTGGGTTGGTCAATTATTGGTGCGATTTTGTGTTGGGTACAACGCCACAGCAATAATCAGAAGATTTTTCTGGCTGTTGGTTTGGCGGGTGGTGGTTTACTCGGTGGTAGCTTTTTGGCATTTCTGAGTGGTTGGTGGATTCCTGTTGTCCCTTCACTGTTGGCATTAGGAGGTTCTGCGATCGCACTTACTCAGTATATCGCCCAAGGTTCTGCCCAGATGCGAAAAACTCTCGGTCGTTATCTCACTGATGAAATAGTCGCCAATATCCTAGAAACTCCTTCTGGGTTAAAGCTAGGGGGAGAACGCAGAAAAGTTACAGTTCTGGTGTCTGATTTAAGAGGATTCTCCGCTATTTCGGAACAATTACCTCCTGAAGAAGTAGTCAAAATTCTCAATCTTTATCTGGGAGCAATGACCGATGTAATTAACCAGTATAAAGGTACAATTAATGAATTTATGGGCGATGGCATTTTTGTGATCTTTGGTGCGCCAATTAGCCGCAAAGATGATTCTCAAAGAGCGATCGCCTGTGCTATTGCTATGCAATTAGCAATGCAGAAAGTAAACGAACAAAATCAGCAAATGAACTTACCAATTCTCGAAATGGGAATTGGAATTAATACAGGCGAAGTTGTGGCGGGAAATATTGGTTCTCAAAAACGCGCTCAATACACAGTTATCGGTAGTCATGTGAATTTGGCTGCCCGAATTGAGACTTATACTGTGGGTGGGCAGATTCTGATTTCCGAAAATACCTCTAAAGATGCCAATATTGACCTAAAAATTGCTGGAGAATTACAAATAAAACCTAAGGGCATAAAAGACCCTGTGACGATTTTTGACATTCGTGGTATTGGTAGTGAATATAATTTGTTTTTGCCTGAAGATAATGAAATAATGGTGAATTTGAATCAGGAAGTGCCTGTAGAATACAACGTTTTACAAGGAAAACAAGCAGGGGGAACAGTATTTGTGGGAGCTTTAGTTTGCCTCTCAGAAAAAGCAGCCCAACTACAATCTTTAAATTCTTTAGAACCCTTGGCTAATCTCAAACTAAAATTATTAATTGAACCAGAACTGGCTACAGAAGAAGAACATATTTATGCCAAGGTAATTAAACAAATTGATGTTGACAAGCATGTTTTTCTGATTCGGTTTACAGCTATTCCTCCAAAAGCGATCGCATTTTTCGAGACGCTGCGTCAAACTGAGTGATGCTAGCGCATCAATACTGAAATGGTAAGGTGTATGTGAATACGGTCAACTGAGAAAGTAGGTTTTATTAAAACAGTAGCAATTGTTGCTGATAGAATCTGGCGATCGCGGTAAGATTTTGGACTTAAGCCTGTTCTAACTCCAATAACTCCTAACTCTGACCGAATAATTAATAATTTGTAATATATGGTACAGAGTAACTAACTTGAGTTATGAATATCAAAATATGATTTCTTCTCAAACCGAGATTAAGTTACATCCCAAAGACAAATGACGAACGTAAACAACTTTCAAAGACTAGTAGAGCTTGCAAATGATTATGGAATTATTTGCCAGCCAACGCCAGAAGAATGCTTGATTGCCTCTTTGCCTGGAGACGATGATTTCTTATTAGCTTTTACTTGGTCTGGTGCAATTGAAGGAGAGCCGCCAGAACATGAATTAATAGCAATTAGTGTACAGGATATAGTCAAAGAAGTTACCGTTGCAGCTTGGCAGATTCCTATTTATTTATTCGGAAACGTTTTGAGACAGGCTCAGATGCTTGTCGCTGCCCACAAAGATTTTTGGCATTGCTGAATCAAGAGATGATTCTTGTAGGGTGGGTGTCCGGAGTGCCTGGAAATACAAAAGATGGGCTTTTCGGCTCATCTGACAAAACCTGCAAAATCATTCTGCTTTTCCTGCAACGCTTAATAACTAAAATCTCTGTCAACGGTGGCGGAGATTTTTATTTCAAAAGTTATATCTGACAATAAGGCGCTTTGAGTTTCTCAAACTCCAGTTTGTTTTCTCATTTTGATATATTTAGCAAGTAAAAGCAGCTTTGACTTTCTCAAACCCCAGTTTGCTTTCTCAAACTCCAGTTTGCTTTCTCATTTCGGTATATTCAGCAAGTAAAAGCAGTTTTGACTTTCTCAAACTCCAGTTTGCTTTCTCATTTCGGTATATTTAGCAAGTAAAAGCAGCTTTGACTTTCTCAAACCCCAGTTTGCTTTCTCAAACTCCAGTTTGCTTTCTCATTTCAGTATATTTAGCAAGTAAAAGCAGCTTTGACTTTCTCAAACTCCAGTTTGCTTTCTCATTTCGGTATATTCAGCAAGTAAAAGCAGCTTTGACTTTTTGATTTTGGTACATTTAGCAAGTAAAAGGATTTTTAACTAACTGCTACTCATTTGCGATTCAAAACGGTAGCCTTGAAGAATCCAGCAACTTACACATACTGCCTCATGTTACCCAAACCCAAAAAGCACTGGACACCTTCAAATTGGGCAAGTTGGAAGCCCTTCGGCATAGGCGAACAGTACCCCAACAATTATTGGGAAGTATTTCGGGCAATTTGGCTATCTCGTGACCAACTGCCCTATGCGTGGAATATCCTAGATAAAGGTGTTTGCGATGGTTGCGCTCTCGGAACAACCGGCATGAAAGATTGGACTTTAGATGGCATTCATCTGTGCAATGTCCGGTTGCGGTTGTTGCGGATGAATACCATGCCAGCTTTTGACCCCGTGCTGTTAGAGGATGTCTCGCAGTTGCAAAAGCAAAAAAGTGCCCAATTGCGTGACTTGGGAAGACTTCCTTACCCCATGATTCGTCAACGCGGTGAACAAGGCTTTCGTCGTGTGGACTGGGATGAAGCTTTAGAGGTAATTGCTAATCGCATCCGCGCCACTACACCAGACCGCCTGAGCTTCTATGTTACCAGTCGCGGCACCGTTAACGAAACTTACTACGCTACCCAAAAAGCTGTACGAGCAATGGGAAGCAATAATATAGATAACGCTGCCCGGATTTGTCATTCTCCCAGCACAGCAGGGTTAAAAGCCGCTCTCGGTGCAGGGGCTACTACTTGTTCTTATAAAGACTGGATTGGTACTGATTTGTTGGTGTTCATTGGCTCCAATGTTGCCAATAATCAGCCTGTTACCGTTAAATATCTGCATTATGCTAAAAAAGCTGGCACTAAAATTGTAGTGATTAACACCTACCGCGAACCAGGAATGGAGCGCTACTGGGTGCCATCAATTGTAGAAAGTGCCCTTTTCGGTACCAAGTTTGCCGAAGACTTCTTTTTAATTAATATGGGCGGAGACATAGCATTTTTAAATGGCACAATTAAACACATAATTGCCAACAACTGGGTAGATGAGTCATTTATTAATTTACACACTGCTGGCTTTGCAGAACTAAAGGCATCTTTAGAAAGCCAATCTTGGGAAGAATTAGAACGGCTTTCCGGCACATCTCGTGAAGAAATGTACGCCTTTGCCAAAATGGTCGGGGAAGCTAACAAAGCGGTATTTGTTTGGAGTATGGGCATTACCCAGCATGAGTGCGGTGAAGATAATGTGCGAAGTGTTATCAACTTAGCTCTCACCAAAGGTTTTGTCGGTCGGGAAGGTTGCGGTTTAATGCCAATTCGCGGTCACTCTGGGGTGCAGGGTGGTGCAGAAATGGGATGTTACGCCACTGTATTTCCTGGTGGTAAACCCATCACCCCAGAACATGCTGCCCAATTCAGTCAGCTTTGGGGCTTTGAAGTGCCAGCAACTAAAGGTTTAATTGCTCCAGAAATGATTAACGCCGCACATCAGGGACAATTAGATGTGTTATTTTCCGTGGGGGGAAATTTCCTAGAAGTACTCCCAGAACCAGATTATGTGGAAGCTGCCCTCAAGCAAATACCGTTGCGGGTGCATATGGATATTGTTCTGTCCAGCCAGATGTTAGTGGAACCCGCTGATACTGTAGTGCTTTTACCTGCCACGACTCGCTACGAAATACCAGGGGGAGTTACAGAAACTAACACCGAACGCCGGGTAATTTTCAGCCCAGAAATTCCAGGGCCACGTATTGGCGAAGCGCGTCCAGAATGGCAAGTGTTTTTGGAATTGGCAAGACGCGTCAAACCAGATTTAGCAGACAAATTGGTTTTTGCTAATACATCTGCAATGCGTCAAGAAATTGCCCAAGCTGTCCCCCAGTATGCTGGTATTCAACACTTGCAGCAACCTGGTGACCAGTTTCAATATGGTGGTTCACATTTGTGCTTTGGCTGGAACTTTCCCACAGCGGATGGGAAGGCACACTTTGGGGTATTATTGCCACCCCAGCGAGAATTACCAGAAGGCTGTTTTTTCGTAGCAACCCGCCGAGGCAAACAATTTAATAGTATGGTGCAGGAACGCAGAGATGCAATTACCGGCGCAGTGCGAGAGGCGGTGTTAATGAATGCTGGTGATGCGGCAAAGTTGGGTTTAAAAGAAGGGGATAAAGTAATTCTGAAAAATGAGTTAGGCGAGTTGCCAGGGCAAGTTTATATTGCACCAATTCAGTCAGGCAACTTGCAAGTACATTGGCCAGAGGGAAATGTACTATTAGATAGAACTAAGCGATCGCTCGAAGGTGTTCCTGATTATAATGCGATCGCCTACTTGGAAAAAATTTAAATTTCTGATTAACAGCGATCGCACTCATGATACTTGACGGTTGTTGTAATTAATGCATTCAATGGTGCGATCGCCAAAACCCTACTTTGCTTAACCAAAAGTTTCTCAAATGATATGAAGTTTATTTGACAAAAGTTGGCTTGTTTGAAAACCTGATGCTAGAGTTACTTCCAAGGCATAAACCAGCAGAATTTAGCCTTTGTTGAATTATGCGATCGCTCTCACAGCTAATGCCTAATATATAAAGGATACAACACGATATTCTTGACAATGTAATATTTTGTGAAATTCTCAGTAGAGAACTTCTGTTAACTTCGGACTTAGGTTCACATCTTCCTCAATATCATTTTCACTCAATGTCTGCTTTATTTTTATTTTCTCTGAGCAGAGTTTAAATTAACGAGTGTTTGTTGGATAAATTAAGGGACAAAAATCCGCAATTTTTGAGTTCTTGTCAGCTTACCATAAGCTGGCAAAACGACTACAGCAGATTGCAGGTTCATGAAGTACAGTAGCAACAGTCTGTAAACCAGTTTTTTAGATGTTTAGGATTAATCAAATCAAGAGCCGTTGCAATCAGAATATCAAGCATTTTTGTTGTGGTTGGAGAGAATTGACGTAAAAAAGATTTAAGTTGCGACCACCAAAGTTCAATCGGATTAAAATCAGGAGAATACGGCGACATATTGAGAACACTAGCACCCTTTGATTGAATCAATGGTTCAATCGAAGCTACTTTGTGAGATGGCACATTATCCATAACAACTACGGCACCTACCCATAATTGAGGAAGCAAACATTTTTGGATAAATACTTCAAATGCATTTCCATCCATTGAGCCATTCATTGGCTGTGACCATTTGATTCACTGGGTGAATCATTGATTTTTCCTGCAATTGTTTGTTTGGTGGGTCTTTTGATTGGGTTTTGTGTTCACACTGTAGAGTTACAGTTGTGAGCAGTCGCTGGAGGCGATTCCTACGGCGGGCTTCTCTGCGAGAGGCTACGCCAACGCCCACCAAGCTCTACAACAAAACGATTTAGTATTGAATACAGAGGAATAGCGATCGCATTTCTGGTTGTCATTTGTCCTGATTAATGACAAAACTGCATCAAATGTACGGTTTGAGGTGATGGTTCACCGTACCTTTGTTACTTCCACTACATTGCTGCCAATGTATAGAAGCAGATATGCTTCTTGTGAAATCCTGCTCTAGGAATATTGGAAGTATTACCAGACTCTCAGTCATATCAAATCTGGTTGAAAACTTATTGCTTAGACTGAAGGGGAAACAAGGGGACGCGAAGAGATTTCAATTCACTTCTGATTAGCGGGACATGATACAGCGGATTTCAAGGAAAGTGAAGTACACAACTAAGTCTCAAAGCCTGCGGTAAAGGCCGTTTTACTTCTGAATTCTGAATTCTGAATTCTGAATTCTGCTCTATCAGATAATTTCTTTGGAAATAGAGGCAATTTCCAATCCAAAATCTAAAATCCAAAATCCAAAATTCTCAAGGAGTGATTGCAACAGGAATTCAAATTTACGCAGAATTTTTCCCTAAACCACCAACCAACCCTAATTGCAATCTACTCTAGACGGTTGCTACAATTTCCCCGATTTTGCTGATGTCGTAGCCACCCAAAATTTCAAATTGTGAGTGAACCATCCGGTGTCCCAAAGTACTCAGCAACTGCTGTACTGGTGCTTCTTCGAGATATTCCTTAAGAATCACTAAGTCATATCGTGATTGATGCAGAGGGACAAATCCCAGCCCAAAGGCAGTAGCTACAGATGCTGTACTGATACCTGCATCCGCAACTCCTAATACTACTGCTTGAGCAACATCTTGGTGGCTTTGAACAATATAGTCAAAACCTTGGACAGCATCAAACGGTATTCGTTGCTCTTCGAGTTTTTGTTCTAAAAGCAAACGAGTACCAGCACCTATTTCGCGGTTAACAATAGTCGCTCCCCGTTCCACTAAATCACTAACTGTTCTGATTCCCATCGGGTTACCAGGTTTGACTAAAAGTCCTTCTTCCCAAACACCGAGGGTAATCAAAACTCCTTCCCTTCCTGCAAGAACATCTCGAACAAAGGGAGTATTATACTCACCTGTGTGGGAATCATAAAGGTGCATTCCAGCGATGTGTGCTTCACCTCGGCATAGACTGTGCAATGCAGACATGCTGTTGGCAAAGTTAAATTGGACTCGCAGTTGGGGATGCCAACGTTCGGTAGCTCTCGCCCATAGTGAAATCACGGGCGCACAGCCAGCAATCACAACAGTGTTGTGGAGTGTGTCCAAATTATCGTCTAAAAGACGGACTCGAACTTTATCAGTACCTGTACGAGTCTCACCCTCTCCATCAGCCGGAATCATATCTTGGCGAAAAGCATCCTTGCCAATTAAGGGATAAGCTACCCATTGTCCCCCCACACGTGCCAGACTGACTCGCGTCTGCTGAGCGCCAGGAACAGGTTTGGCAAGCACTGCTTCAATTTCAGGTAAATCCCGCTCTAACCAGAATAGATCCTCTACTTGACAGCCAAGTGATTTTGCTAGGCGGAGTGTGATGGCCACTGAGGGAGCGTATTGTCCCGACTCTACACCACTTATAGTTTGACGGGTAACACCAGCTAGGTTTGCCAAATCTTGTTGACTCATGCCTAAGCGAGTTCTAATTGACTTCAAGTTGTTACGGAGATCGTTATCCTGCTTCATTGGCTTGAGCTTGTCTGTGTTTCAAAAAGCCGTAGCGGATTTAACTAAATCTGCCAAGGCGAAAGCACGGTCTTTGAGTTCATATTATTCCTCTTGGACGATATAACTGTGCTTTCGCTCTTTTGATTCCCTATATTCAAAGAATATCACACATTTTGCAAAATTACTTGCAAGGCGCAATTTTTTTTGCTGAAGGCAGTTTTTTAGCTGTCGATTATGACTCAAAACTCCCTAACCGTCGCCAACAAAGGATTTATTTCAGATCCTGATTTTACCAATTTTATTGGTAAAAAGTAACTCTGAATACAGTTTTAGAAATTGGTTTAGGATTTGATGCTTGATAGGCGAGTTATAGCAAAGTGATGAGTGCCCTCTTGCAATTAACACTGTCTTAACCTATCTGACTACAGCTATATATCAGCCGTAAAGAATATACCACCAACCAATTTTGCTCTTTGGGGTAAATTTTACCTCACTAAAAATTACCGTTTTCACTTAAAGAAATATGCAAATATCTATTGCACAATCCGCTATTTACCAAAACGTGCAATAGATGAGAGGCAATTTATAGTTGTTTGCTTTACAGCAATGGAGAGAATAATGATTACCGAAGAAGACTTAGCCCAACAATTTAGGGTAATTATTGAACACGCTCATCCACGAGTCTGGGAATTGCTACGTCAGTGCTATGTAAAGGTGATTAATCCTAAACCTTATTTAACAAGAGTGAATATCAGAACGTGTATGCGTCATGCAAAATACATTGCGATTTATTGTCCTGACAGAATCATGAATGCATTAGTAGCTGAGAAAAACCTACTTCGAGAGGTAGCAGAATACGTTGGTTTAGTTGAGGTTGTTTGTTTGAATGCTAACAACTTAATGCGCGATCCCCTGTCAAATCTGAAAGAAACTTATCCGCGCTTGTGGTTAGACTTACTCTGGCTGATCGCTCAAGAACAATAATGCTAACTATGAAGACTGATTTTTTTTGCAATATTTGTGCAAAAAATCATTGTTGTACTTTGCCACTGGCTAAATTTCTATGAATAAATCTTGTCTACCTCCAGATGATTTGCCTTCAGATCAAACAAGAAGAGTGAGTGAAATACTCTTCAGGCAACTAGAAGAAGCAACTAAAAAAAGCTTTTTCTTGGCGTGCGACAATATGACACGCGTTTTGTTATCTAGTTGCCATTGGTATTTTCAAATCAATTTTGGCATTCTGACATTAATTATGATTTGTCACGATATGGAAAGTTATCGCAACATCATGAAAACTGTTCCCCATTTTGCTGAGAAGTTAAAACAGTTTACCAATAGAGCTAGAATTACTGTCAGTTCTCCAGTTGACAAAGGTATACCGTGGGTACTCAGTATAGATAATATTTTACCTGAAGGAGACTTGCCTAGTATCTGATGGATAGACCTTGTAGCGATCGCCTTTCATGTCAAAATTCAAGCAATACTATTCACTGGCCACTCGTATCCAGGTTTGGCATCGCTGCAAAAAATCGTGCGATCCCCCTCTAATATCAGGTTCAATTGAAGATTTATTAAGTAGGACTGACAGGGGGACGCGAGGATGGGGGGAAAAATTTTGAACGCAAAAATCAGGTTTTGGGACTGAATTGAGGAAAACCTGCCCTTGAAAGAGTAGGGAGAGCTAAACCATTTTGGATTTTAGATTTTGGATTTTGGATTGAGAATTGCTTTGTGTATCTGGCTTGTATGAATCTATCTGTCGTAATCTAGTATGTGTAAAACCTCTCCCCTAGAAGGGGAGAGGCTTTAAATTTTGCAATTAATTTTACCTATTGGCTATTTCCTTTTGCCTATGTCAACAGACACCCTCTATTTTTGAGAAACTTTTTCCTCATTAGTAGAAAGAGAGCGAATTAACTCCCGAATTACGTCGGTTGCCGGTCTACCTGTAGTTGAGCAGTATTGCTCAAGCTTCTGTGCCTCTTCTGATGCCAGATTGATTGTAAATCGTTTAACAGCCCATTTTTTATTCATGATTCAAGAAACTATGTTTTGCTAGTACTTTTCTAATATCAGTTTTTTATGCTGTTACTACAATGGTATAATCAATGAAATTGCATTTAAGAAATAATGAAGACAAATGCGATATTCCTTGATTAAGGGTGAAGAAATAAATTTTACTCTAAAATGTGAAGTTTAGCTAATTTAAATGCAGGAATTATAAACATAATGTTAAGCTTATATTAAAATATACACACAAAAACAGGGTATTCACTGAGTCGGGCAAAAGAAAAATAAATTGAATATTAGCTTTTGACTTTATTAGTAAATCATTAGCGATCGCGCTGAATTCATCGGCAAACAATTTACTGATAAGCACGATATTTTTGCTCTAGTTCGAGAGTAAGAATGCAGGCAACTAAACATAATAAACCTACAGCATAGCCAACGAAGACATCAGTAGGCCAGTGAACGCCTAGATAAAGCCGACTAAAACCGATGGCAATAATTAAGATAGTAGTCAAGCTGAAAATTGGTTTTTGCCATTGAGGAAATTGCTTTGCAAAAATATAGGCTATGAGACCGTAAACTACTAAAGACAGCATGGCGTGACCACTGGGAAAGCTAGGGTGACCTACATTAATAATCCACTTCCACAGTGCTGGACGCGGCCTACCAAAAAGTATTTTCAGCACATAAATTATAACCATTGCACTACTAGTAGCTATACCCAAAGTAGTTGCTTGCCAGCGACGATTATTATATAACCAATTAATTTCTACTCCTAAACTAATTAATAGTAAAACCAGTGGTTCACCAAAAAAAGTTATACTCAGCATTAGCTGATCTAGTAGTGGAGTATGCAGCTTTTGTATTGCTAGCAAAATACTGCGATCGAGGCCATATCTGTGTAGCAATGCACTACAAAATGCTAGGGAAAAAATAGCCCCAGATAACTGAATAAGCTGATTGTTTACTGTATATATAGGTAAAGTTTTAGCCTTTTCGTTGGTATCAATTTTATTGATAAGTAGTTTTTTGAAGAACTTTGTATAATCTAAGACAATATTTTGGAGAATTAAGGCGATCGCATTTGGACTGAAATCTTGATGAAAAATCACCAGAACATTTCCTGTCAAATGATTCACTTGAAATTCGGCGATTGTTTTTTCCTGTGATAATCTGGTTTTTATGTAGTTTTCGAGACTTTGGGAATGCTTCAGTCCACTTACTTTATATCTTGCTCTGCCTTTAACAGCAGTATGTATGGCTTGAATCAAAATATTTTGCTCGTAGCGATTACTCAAATCAACGTTCATTCTTTTAACTAATAGATTTTTGTAATAGCACATTTTACAGCGATTTTCCGAAAAATGAACCAGATTATTTTAACAGCAAAATTCAGGAGTCAGAATCGGCTCTGTGCCTAGCTACCAGACCTAGATAGTGTACTTCATAACTTGAAATATGCTGTAAATCAAGGGTATGGCGATCGCATGTTAAATTAAATTGAATATTCAGATTGTAAATAAGAATATATTTTACAAAAATGAAAGACTTGAAATCACCAGGTTTCACTTGTTGGTTAACTGGATTATCCGGCGCAGGAAAGTCAACTCTAGGAATAGAAATAACTCAAGCATTAGAGCAATTATCACTTCCGTGTGAATATTTAGATGGTGATGTCATCCGCACTAATCTTTCTAAAGGGTTAGGTTTTTCTCGTGAGGATAGAAATACCAATGTTGCTAGAGTTGGCTTTGTTTGTGGACTTTTAAATAAACATGGCATCAATACCGTTGTGGCTTTAATTTCTCCTAATCGAGATTCCCGCGAACAACTCAAACTTCAAATACCCAATTTTATCGAAATTTTTATTGATACTCCTTTGGAAGTTTGTATCACAAGGGATGTCAAAGGTTTGTATAAAAAAGCTTTAGCTGGAGAAATTCCGGAATTTACTGGAATTTCTTCTCCCTATGAACCGCCTTTAAACCCAGATATAACTCTCAAAACTCACAAAGAAACTGTAAATGAATGTCTAGAAAAAGTTTTAAATTATCTCCGTGAACGGGGACAAATATAACCAATTAGGAGAATTCAGGAGTCAGAATTCAGAATTCAGAAGTGAAAGGGCGGTTAGAAACCGCGTCTACACAAACAAAACCCGCCTAGACGGGTTTTAAATTAATAAAAATATGTTTTCATTAGTTCCCCTTCAAATTGTTATTGGAGAGACTTATATTGGTTCCCATTCAGATGCGGTACAAGATAATATCACGAGGTGTAGGGGCACGGCACTGCCGTGCCCCTACGAGTGTACTAATTTGCTGAAAGTCAAGTTTTTGAGAACTTTCTTTCAGGCTTGAGCAACATCAGCCCATAAAGCGATCGCTTTATCCTGCCCAAATTGAAAACGATAAACTTTTTACAGGGGTGATTTTTACCAAAACTCAAAAGGTATGGGGCAATGGTGCGATTAAAGCTGTGGCAATGGGTTGTGTTGGCGATGCCGATCGCTTTCATTATTATTTTCTTACTGGTATCCGCTGGTTTGCAAATCCATGCGTGGGGCATTAATTGGATTTGGGCTGTGTTCACTGTTTTATTCGTTGGCTGGCGTTGGCTGTTAGTAAAATGGACTCAACCCGCCTTACAACAGGTAGAAGCTGTATTGGCGGAAGTCCAACAAGAATTAGAATCGGCGGCAGAAAATAATGTAGTACCAGTGGGAAGTGACGCCACAAAGCTTGCAGAAGTCGCCCTGCAAGACATTCTGCAAGCTGCACAAAGCGATCGCCCGCTTTGGGAAGATTGGCAAACTTTTTGGACGCGATGTCAGGATTTAGTTGTAGCGATCGCTCATATTTACAATCCTCAAGTTCAATATCCCCTGCTAAATATTTACGTACCCCAAGCTTACGGGCTGATTCGTGGAACGGTGGATGATGTGGATTTGTGGATGCAAAAGTTATCTCCTGTGCTGAATCAGGTAACGGTTGGGCAAGCATACCAAGCCTACGAAGTTTACCGGAAGTTGGAACCATCAGCTCGAAAATTCTGGAAAGCTTGGAACTGGGCACAGTGGCTATTAAATCCGGTGGCAGCGGTGGCAAAACAAGTTAGCCAGGGTTCCAGTAACCGCGCAACTGAGCAATTATTGGTCAATTTGAGTCAATTATTCCGGGAAGTTGCCCTGAGGAATTTATGTAAGCAAGCGATCGCTCTCTACGGAGGTAAAGCATTACCGATTTCAGTATCTCCAACTACGCCAGCCCTACCCAAGGCAAAAACTCAAACACTCAAAGAAATACTGAGTCAAGCCCAACCAGCCGAAGCGGTTGAACAAAAACCCGTGAATATTCTGCTGGTGGGGCGCACGGGTTCGGGAAAAAGCAGCTTGATTAACACGCTATTTCAACAGGATCTCGCAGCCGTTGATGTTTTGCCCAGCACCGATCGCATTCAAAATTACCAATGGCAGTCTCAAACCGGGGAAAGTCTGACACTTTGGGACACACCAGGTTATGAACAAGTCAACCGTACAGACTTACGAAATTTAGTGCTTGATTATGCTATCAATGCAGATTTATTGCTGTTAGCTACTCCAGCCCTCGATCCTGCCCTGCAAATGGATGTAGACTTTCTCCAAGACATCAAAGCGGAAATTGCAGATTTACCGGCGATCGCAATTGTCACCCAAGTAGATCGTCTGCGTCCGATTCGGGAATGGCAACCGCCTTATGATTGGGAATGGGGCGATCGTCCCAAGGAAATTGCCATTCGTGAAGCTACTGAATATCGCGCTAAACTGCTGGATGACTTTTGCAATCTAGTTTTACCAGTGGTGACAGCCGACAGTAAAACAAATCGAGTTGCTTGGGGAGTAGAGGCGCTATCCTTGGGATTAATAAATGCGATCGCCCCTGCAAAACAACTCCGTCTCGCCCGGTTTTTGCGTAACCTAGAAGCCCGCACCGTTGCTACTGCGAAAATCATCGATCAGTACACTTTCCAAATGGCAACAACCAAGGGATTAGCATCACTGCTCAAAAGTCCGGTTCTTCAGTTTATTTCTACCCTATCAACTGGATCTCCAACCTTGGCTTATTTGTTAGCAGAACAAATTCCCGTGGAACAGTTACCAATTGTAATTGGCAAACTCCAAATGGCCTATGACCTTTTCTCACTTTTGAATACAGGTAACCCTAACCCGCTAAAATTTGAGTTGCTAGCTTTGTGGCCGTTGCTGTTAGAAAATTCCGCTTCACCTGAGCAAAATGCTTGGGCATTTGGTCACGCTTTAGTAGAATATTGGACTCAGGATTTGACAGTGGAAAAACTTGGCGATCGCTTTCAGAAATATTTACAGCAGATTTCAAGTTAGTGAAGTACACTATAGCAGTCTAAATCATTTGTGAAAATTATATATCTCTTTCTTCTTTCTTCTCTTTGCGTACTTTGCGTTCTTCTCTACGAGACGCTGCGCGAATGCGGTTCGTTTCCTTATCTATATTTTTCATGACTCATTTAGGATTGCTATATCTAAGAAAATTAAATTATGCAACTCGAAGATTATTTTACTTTTCTCGCTCCGGACGACATTCGTTTAAAAGGTTCGCGTATTGGCATCAAAACCATTTTAAATGAGTTAGGACTTACGCAAAATCATGAAAAAACGAACCGCATTCGCGCAGCGTCTCGTAGAGAAGGACGCAAAGGAGAGGCAGCGCGGTCTTGGGGGTTTCCCCCATGAGCGACTGCCGTCACAAAGAAATAAGAGTTTCAGAGAGTTTTTGCGTAAGTCCTATGAGTATATTTATCAGCATCAGTCACCAGAAGCAATTGCCAATATTTATACTAAACTGCCGAAAAAATTGCCCGTTTTGTGCCGATGTTTGAAATGAGTCCGCAGGGGATGAATGCGGCAATTAGTGTGTTGCGGGGTCGATATATTGTAGTAAAAGAGTTGGATGAATCTTTATGCTTTTAGAGTTAAGACAATTGAGGATTCAACCGGGACAGCAACTGTTACTTGAGGACGTTAGCTGGCAGCAATTTGAAAATATTTTGGCAGAATTAGGAGAACATCGCGCTGCCAGAATTTCCTATAGTCATGGTTTTTTAGAAATTATGGTTCCCTTACCCGAACATGAAAAAGCCAAAGAAATTATTGGCGATATAGTCAAAATTTTACTGAATGAACTAAGTATCAATTATGATGCTTTAGGTTCAACCACTCTAAAAAACGAAAAAATGAGTCAGGGAGTAGAACCGGATACTTGTTTTTACATTCAAAATCAAGCGGTAGTTATTGGTAAAAATCGCATAAATTTAAGTGTAGATCCACCCCCAGACTTAGCCATAGAAATTGATTTAACTTCTCGCACGCAATTGGATAATTACCAAATTTTGGGAGTACCAGAACTTTGGCGATATGGAAAACAAGGCTTACAAATTAACGTCTTGCAAAGTGGAAAATATGTAGAGTCAAATTTTAGTCCTACTTTTCCAGATATTCCAATAATTGAGCTAGTAAATCAATACGTCCAGCAAAGTCAAGTTGTTGGTAGCAGCCAAGCAATTCAAGCTTTTAGAAATTGGCTGCGGGATAATATTTAATTGTGCCTTTTATATTGATCGCCAGCAGCAATTAGTTCATATGTACTAAAATATAGTATGGTATCGAATTGATGTCAGCCACAGAATTTTTGAGTAAGTAGGCAAAGCAGATACCTGAGGCTGTAAGAATGTAACAATAGCGATCGCAACCAAACAAATCATCATCACCAGTGAACGCCCCTAGCAACGTCTCCGCCCAAACTCAAAATCGCAAAGCCGATCACATTCGCATCTGCTTAGAAGAAGATGTCCAGTGTCATGAAGTTACTAATGGACTAGAACGCTATCGGTTCACCCATTGTTGCTTACCAGAATTAGATCACAGCGACATTGACATCAGTACAACTTTTTTGGGTAAACACCTCGGCGCACCTTTATTAATTTCTTCCATGACTGGAGGAACCGAACAAGCAGGAATCATTAACCAACGCCTGGCCGAAGTCGCCCAACACTACAAAATTGCAATGGGTGTCGGTTCCCAGCGAGTAGCCGTCGAAAAACCCCAGGTAGCTGATACTTTTGCTGTCCGCAAGTATGCGCCGGATGTTCTGCTATTTGCCAACTTGGGCGCTGTGCAACTTAACTATAAATATGGCTTAGATGAATGTTTGCGGGTAGTCGAGATTCTAGAGGCTGATGCATTGATTTTACACATTAACCCCCTACAAGAGTGCATTCAACCCAAAGGTGATACTAATTTTAAGGGTTTGCTTGACAATATTTCTAAAATATGCTCCAAAATTCCAGTACCAGTAATTGCGAAAGAAGTGGGTAATGGGATTTCAGGTGCGATCGCCAAAAAACTCTTAGATGCTGGAGTCACAGCCATTGATGTCGCTGGTGCTGGTGGTACTTCATGGGCGAAGGTGGAAAGCGAACGAGCTGAAAATCCCTTGCAACGTCGCTTAGGCAGGACATTTGCCGATTGGGGTTTACCGACAGCAGAGTGCATTACCAGTATTCGAGCGATCGCCCCAGATGTGCCCTTAATTGCTTCGGGAGGCTTGCGTCATGGACTAGATGCAGCAATGGCGATCGCCTTGGGAGCAGACATCGCTGGTTTAGCAATGCCCTTCCTGAAAGCAGCAGCAGTATCAGAGACAGCAGTTGCCGAACTCGCTGAGGTATTAATTGCCGAAATCACCACAGTATTATTTTGCACAGGCAATGCGACCTTGTATCAGTTAAAGCACTCTGATGGTTTACAGCGCATAGAATAAAATAATTCGTAATTCGTAATTCGTAATTCGTAATTATTTCGGTAACTTTATCTACCCACACACTAAATCCCACAGCAAATCAATTCCATTTCCAACATATTTTGAATCCTGGTGTTGGTTAATCAATTGGGCAAGAGTAGTGACCAAACTAAAAGTTTTTTTGCCGATTTGACCCAGCGCATGTGCGGCATGAGAACGCACAGAGTTACAAAACAGCCACAAAAGTACTTCCTACGCGAGCACAAGAAAGGAATGAAAATATCTCTTTCCCAGTCCCCAATCCCCAGTCCCCAGTCCCTATTTTCAAGGTAGGTCTATTACTGAGTGTCCTGATTTTTGATAGCCAAAGAAGACAAGCTGCTACTTAAATGCTACTTATAAGAAAATGAATAAACCAGTAGAACATAGATTTACAAGATATGACTAACTTTTTTAAACAAACTTTTGCTAGTTTAATTGGCACCTTACTAGGACTAATTGTTTTCTGCGGTCTGGGAACAACTGGACTGTTCGTGCTGCTGTTGGCTGCTACATCCTCTAAAGATACTGGGCCAGAAGTGAAAGATAAGTCAATGCTAGTTTTTGACTTGTCGATGAAAATTACTGACGGGGAACCCAATTCTGGCGAATTCTTTCAGAATGCACTCTCAGGTGTGGGTGAAGAGAGAATGACACTCCGCAAAGTTGTGGAAACCTTGGAAAAGGCGCGGCGCGATCCGCGAATTGTGGGTATCTATCTGGATGCGAGCAGCACAAGGGAAACTGGTGATATCGGCTACGCCTCTCTGAAAGAAATCCGCAAAGCTTTAGAGGAATTCCGCGCTGGTGGCAAAAAGATTGTTGCCTATGGCAGTAATTGGACTGAAAAGGAATATTATCTGAGTTCAGCGGCAAACTCCATCATCCTTAACCCGTTGGGATTAATGGAAGTCAACGGGTTGAGTTCGCAACTAATGTTCTTAACGGGAGCATTGCAAAAGTATGGTATTGGGGTTCAAGTCGTGCGGGTAGGGAAATTTAAGGGAGCTGTTGAACCGTTGATCCTCACAAAGCTAAGTCCAGAAAACCGCGAACAAACTCAGAAATTATTGGATGATGTTTGGGGAGAATGGCGCAATGCTGTCGGTGCCAGCCGGAAAATTCAACCGGAACAGCTACAGGCGATCGCAGATAATCAGGCATTATTAGAAGCAACACAAGCCAAAACCAGCGGTTTGGTAGACCAAATAGCATACGCTGATGAAGTAGTGAGTGACCTAAAAAAGCTTACAGATACCGACAAAGAAGACAAAACATTCCGCCAAATTAACTTGAATGACTACTCACAAGTTTCCGGCAAATCTTTGGGTGTAGAACGCGACTCAAAAAATAAAATTGCCGTTGTTTATGCTGAAGGCGAGATTGTCGATGGTATAGGTGAAGATGGCGAAGTAGGAGGCGATCGCTTTGCGAAAATCTTTAATAGACTGCGACAAGATAAAGATGTAAAAGCAATTGTTCTGCGAATTAATAGCCCTGGTGGTAGCGCCACCGCAGCCGAAGTCATGCAGCGAGAAGTGAAATTAACTCGCCAAGAAAAACCAGTTGTAGTATCAATGGGTGATACCGCCGCCTCTGGTGGTTACTGGATTGCTAGCGACTCTAACCGGATTTTTGCCGAACCAAATACAATTACAGGTTCAATTGGGGTGTTTGGCATACTATTTAATGGGCAAAAGTTGGCAAATGACAACGGTATCACCTGGGATTCAGTGAAAACCGGGCGCTATGCTGATTCTCAAACAGTTTCTCGCCCGAAATCAGCCCCAGAATTAGCGCTTTATCAACGCAGTGTTGACCGGATTTATAACATGTTTCTCAATAAAGTTTCCCAAGGTCGGAAACTCCCAGAACAAAAAGTAGCAGAAATTGCCCAAGGACGGGTTTGGTCAGGTGTGGCGGCTAAGGAAATTGGTTTGGTGGATGAAATTGGCGGTTTGAATAGTGCGATCGCCTATGCTGCCAAAGAAGCGAAACTAGAAGAAGATTGGGAATTGCAAGAATATCCCCGCTTTAGCAGCTTCGGAGAACGCTTTTTTGGGCAAGCAACTCAAGAAGTGCGGAATAATTTAGGAATTGAGTCAACGCAACCCAAACAATCTAATCCCCTCACTGCTGAATTCCAAAAACTCCAACAAGAAATCCAAATTCTCCAAAAAATGAACGACCCACAGGGAATATATGCCCGCTTACCTTTCAACTTGAAAATTGAGTAGATGGGCATTGGGCATTGGGCATTACCCTCATCTTTCCCAGTCCCCAATCCCCAGTCCCCAATCCCCAGTCCCCAATCCCCACTCCCCAATCCCCAGTCCCCAATCCCCAATCCCCACTCCCCACTCCCCACTCCCCTAAGACAGTCTGTCAAACATTTTTTAATTCTGTCGAGAACATAAAGAAGGCATTACTTAGGGTAAATTACACATTAAAGTCTTAAATGGAGATTGTCGATGCAACTTCTCGAATATCCTCGTGTTGCAGTCATTGCCGGAGAAAATGCGGTTCACGTTTCTCAACTACCCCCTACATGGCAAGAGATTGCGAGAGGAACCACGAGTGTGGGACTTCCCCATCCGCAAACTTATGTTGAGATGGCACAGTTATTTCTATACAAATTAGAGCATGGTGACGTTGACTTGTTTAGCGATCGCCCCCAACTAGCTCACTTAATACCGTCATTCTCCCAAATATTTGCACAGCTAGCATGGGAAACCCTGGAATTTTTTGGACAAGACTTTAGGAAAGACAGCTATCCAAATTTTGCAGAAATTCTCCGCGATGTGGAGTCAAAGGGAATCGAGTATGCCGAGGAAGTAAAAGTAGCTCGTATTGGTATAGATTTATTCAATGAATTTGGTTATGAACTGCCTGCTAGTTTCTATCATGTGCATTTAGCACCAATTTACCGCGATCATGTTTTTGAAGAACGTGCCTTACGATTTGACCCCCGTGATATAGAACACAAGCGTGCTTGGGATGCCATACTCCATGCAGGCAAGGTATTTGCTATTCAGATGAAGGTGCAAAGTATTGCCTCAAAATATGGTTTTACCTATCAACACGGCTGCGGTTGCAACTCTCACCTATCTTCTATCGATCCTGCACGTGGGGCGTTTGAGTATGAATTGAGTCCCGAAAAGCGTCAGCGATGGATTCGCAGTTTCATCTGGACTGCTTGGTATGAGTATGCCTTCTTTGCGATTGTGCCTAATACGAGTTACTTGGTGTAAAGGGGAGTGGGGACTGGGGACTGGGGACTGGGGAGATGAGGCAGGGCTGTTTCATTCCATTTCAAACAGGATTTGTCAAGATGGTTAGCAAGAAAATTGTAAGTAAGCGTGACGAAGAGATGAACATTTAAGCACTGAAATATCAGTAAAATAGTTGGTTTCATCGGCACGCCAGTAACAAAATAACTAATTTTTAATCGCTGGAACCCTTGATTTTTAAAGCTCTTTGGGGAATGAATCAGCCCTGGGAGATGAGGGGGATGAGGGGGATGAGGGGGATGAGGGAGAGGGGGCAGACTTGGGAGACTTGGGAGACTTGGGAGAAAAATTGCTACCATGTCCCCCTTGTCCCCCTTGTCCTCTTCTCATGCCCAATGCCCCATGCCCCACTCCCTTTTAGACATTCTCATCCAAAATTGTTCCTTCTATATTGGCTCCCTCTAAATTTGCTCCGCTTAAATTTGCCTGGTTTAAATCTGCTTCAGTAAGATTTGCTTGGGACAAGTCGGCTACAGTTAAATCTGCGCCACTCAAATCAGCTCCATTTAAATTTGCCGCAATTAAGCTTGCTTGCTGTAAACCCGCGTCAGTTAAGTTAGTTTCAATCAGCTTGGCAACTGTCAAATCAGCGTGACTCAAATTAGCTCCATCCAAATTAGCTCCATCCAAGATAGCTCCATCTAAAATAGCTCCAGTTAAGTTGCTACCACTGAGGTTGGCGTTACTTAAATCTGCTCCATTCAAGTCTGCCCCAATCAAACTAGTTTGCGTTAAATTAGCGTGACTCAAATTAGCTCCATCGAGAATAGCTTTATCTAGAATTGCGCCCCTGAGGTTAGCTTCCCTGAGGTTGGCCTCACTCAAGTTGATACCAGTAAAATCTCTTATGCCTGCGGCATAATTTTCCATGAGTTGCTCTGCTTTCATATCTCTTTTGCGTCTGTTGCTGTGCTAAGGAACGTTGAATTGAAGCTACCGAAGACAGGCAGGAATCCCCAGCAAGCGCTACAGAGGATCTATAGTGGTTGAGTCGATAATGAATTAGCTTTATCTAGCTTAGGTATTCTGAACTGCTGGTGCTACTACCGAGAGTTGTGAATTTATTTCATACTTGGGAGAGATGTTTAGGAATTATTTAAGCATTAGTGCAAAGCGATCGCTATACTCTATTGTGGTGTTCGTCTGGCAGAGGTTATGGCAAAACCAATTCGTATTCTTTTGCAGACTACGATTCCTAAGACTGAAGATGATTGGAGCATTTTTCGTTTCTCGATGTTGCAAGATTACTTAGCATCAATTAAAGATGAAACGGGAAATTCTTTATTTGAAGTTACAGGACGCGATTACGAGTCAAATGCAGTAGATGGTGACCCAGTATTAAGTACTCTAGACAAATCAGATTTTGATGAACTTTGGCTATTTGCTTTAGATGTGGGTGATGGTTTAACCGAAAAAGATATTGCTGGAATTAATGCTTTTCGGCAACGCGGCGGTGGTATTCTGACAACACGGGATCATCAAGATATGGGCTGTTCAATGTGTGGTTTAATTGACATTGGTGATGTCCACTATTTCAACACAAAAAACCCCGATCCCGATGAATCTCGCTGGAGCCGAGATGACTCATACACAAGTTATATTTCCTGGCCTAACTATCATTCTGGGGCTAACGGTGATTATCAAAAAATTACCATTGTTGAACCAATTCACGAACTTTTAAAAAATCCAAATTCACCTTTGGGACATATCGAATTTTTTCCAGCGCATCCCCACGAAGGCGGGATTGGTGCGCCTTTGAGCAATGCTAATGCGCGGGTAATTGCCTTAGGAAAAAGTTTAGTTACCGATCGTGAGTTCAATCTTGTTGTAGCGATCGAGCATCATCAAGATCCACAAGGAAATATATTAGGACGAGCAGTAGCTAATTCCAGCTTCCACCATCTAGTAGATTACAACTGGGACATTGAAAAAGGCTGTCCCACTTTTGTAGATGAAGCACCAGGAGATGGCATGAAGAAAGAGCCACACGCTTTGGAAGATATCAAAACCTATGTGCATAACGTTGCTTTCTGGCTAGCAAATTAAACAACAATATTCCTGAGCAAATTTTCGATTTTAAATTCTTAGAGGAATGATAATCAATGATTATCATTCCTACTCACTCCTGATTTTATTTCTTGGAAGTCCTTGATAGCTAATGGCGATCGCATTCCTTAATGGAAAAATTTACTGATAAATAAAAATTTATCGCAAACAAATATCACAATACAAAATTATTACTTCGGGGATCTACTAGGCAGAATAACCCACTCAAGCCCTAACCGATGTGTCTCCCACAACGCAGTTAAAAAAGCATCATAAAAGCTTCGCAATCTTACTTATAAGAAACTAGGAAATGCATGTTAATGTTTTAATCTCATGTCTTGCCTTCGCGCCTTTTCCTATGCATCTGCACTATTTACATCCCCAAAACCTTGAAGAATTAGTCAAGAGTAGTGGTATAGACTTACACTTAGTGCAACTTAATTTTCGATCGCTCCAAGGTGTAACTGCTTATGAGTATTTGTTGATTTCTGAGCTACTTCCGCGTACCAACACTGGAATGCTGAAAAGTAGTTGGTTGCAGCGTTATGCTCATATTACTGAAGGTGGTTGGTGGTGTTCTGGACTAGACCCCTTGAATAATTGGCAAATCATGGAATGGGGGTGCTTTAAGCCAAACCAACCCCGACAAAATAACAATGGCAAATCTATTAAATACGAACATCCCCCCAGCACAGCAACGCGGGTGTTTTGTTTGCGGGTAACACTGCAAATCTGGCAGCAAGTTGCAGGGCGTTACAATTTAGTCATGCCCGATGATATCACCATTACCCCCGATGGCGAAGCTAAGGGTTTTTGGCAATGGGTGATGGAAAAGAATATTTCCCTCATCATCTGCGAGGGTGTGAAGAAAGCAGCGACGCTGTTGACACAAGGATATGCAGCTATTGGCGTTCCTGGAATTACCAGTGGTTATCGGGTTGTCAAAGATGAGTTTGGTAAAGTCACCCGTCGTCAATTGATTCCCGACTTAGCACTGTTTGCGATGACAAAGCGTCGCTTTTATATTTGCTTTGATTTTGAAACTCAACCCAAGAAAATTGCAGCTATTAATAATGCCATTTCCCAACTTGGTTGTTTATTCCAGCAAAAAAATTGCTCTGTTAAAGTTATTGAACTTCCAGGAAGAGAAAAAGGCGTTGATGATTTTATTGTTGCCAAAGGTGCAACTGATTTCGATAAACTTTATCGCCAAAGTCTTGATTTAGAAATTTACCTTGCCCAAACCAAACCCCACACCGAGTTAAGCATTCCTGCTGCCCTAACTTTGAACCGTCCTTACATAGGTGAAATTCCTTTCCCCACCTCTGGATTAGTAGGAGTTAAATCAGCAAAAGGAACAGGTAAAACCACAGGATTACAAAGCGTTGTCCAGCAAGCAAAAAATAGAAATCAACCTGTTTTATTAATTACTCATAGAATCCTACTAGGACGATTTCTGTGTGAAAAAATTGGGATTCAATGGGGAATAGGGAATGGGGAGTGGGGAATAGGGAAGAGTTTTCCCAGTACCCAGTACCCAGTACCCAGTACCCAGTACCCCATTCCCAAATCTTTCGGTTTATGCGTTGATTCGATTTGGAAATTGAACCCTGAAGATTGGCATGGGGCAATAGTAATTTTGGATGAAGTGGAACAATCTTTGTGGCATTTATTAAACAGTAATACTTGTAAACACAAACGTGTAAAAATCTTAAAATTCTTCCAAGAACTAATCGCTACAGTTTTAACAACTGGAGGATTAGTAATTGCCCAAGATGCTGATTTATCGGATGTCTCACTGGAATATTTACAGGGATTGGCAGGAATTAAATTAACACCTTGGGTAGTTCTTAACGAATGGAAACCCCAGCAAGGTTGGGACGTTACTTTTTATGATTCGCCGAATCCAACACCGCTAATTCATCAACTAGAATTAGATTTACTTGCCGGACGTAAATGTTACGTTACTACTGATAGTCGCGCTGGGCGTTACAGTTGTGAAACCATTGAACGTTATTTGAAAGAGCGTTTACAAAAATTAAGACGACAGTTTCCTCAAACTCTGGTAGTTAGCAGTCACACTACAAACACACCTGGTCATGCAGCGGTTGATTTTATTGCAGCTATTAATCAAAAAATATCTGAATATGACGGTGTTTTTGTTACCCCTAGTCTTGGTACAGGAATTAGTATTGATGTTCAACATTTCGACCGAGTTTATGGCATTTTTCAAGGGGTAATTCCTGACTCAGAAGCGCGACAAGCATTAGCAAGAGTGCGGGATGATGTGCCGCGTGTTGTCTGGTGCGCTAAGCGAGGTATTGGTTTAATTGGTAGCGGTAGTACAAATTATCGTTTGCTATCTGATTGGTATCAGGAAAATCAAAAAGAAAATTTAGCTTTGCTCAGTCCATTACATAAAATAGACGTGGATTTACCTTTAGTTCATGACCCAATTCATTTGCGAACTTGGGCAAAGTTATCTGCAAGGGTAAATGCATCGATTCGCCTCTATCGTCAATCGATGCAAGATGGCTTAATTGCTGATGGACATGTAATTCAGCTGCGGAGTAATGCAGTTCACAATAATATTATTCGAGATTTACGCCTTGCTTTTTTGGCGAGCGATCCCAATGATTTAGCAACCCGCAGGAGGTTAATTTTAGAAATTGTCAAAGTCCAAAAAGATTGGGTGCAAAGCCGTCAAAAAGCTAAAGACATTAAACGCAAAATCAAAGAAATTAAACAACAAAATCAATTAGCAGTGGCGACGGCGGTAGCTAAGGCTAAAGATATCGATTATGTAGAATATGAGCAGTTATTAGTTAAACATTCTTTGACTGATGAAGAACGCAACCAAATTAACAAATATCTTCTCAGACAGAAATATGGTACAGAAATTACTCCGGGGCTGAAATTGCAGGACGATCAAGGATATTATGCTCAATTATTAATTCACTATTATCTAACTCATGAAAGCGAGTATTTTCACATTAGAGACCAGCAAGAATGGCATCAGCAATTATCTTGGGGTGAAGGGAAAGTTTTTCTCCCAGATTTAAAGACTTACACTCTCAAAGTTGAGGCAATGAGAGCGTTGGGAATGCTGCAATTTTTGGAAATCGGACGAGAATTTACGGAAAAAGATGCTGATTTAATATTACTGAAAAATGTTGCTTTGCAGCATAGTAAGCATATTAAAAGAGTGCTTGGTATTAATTTGGTTGGAGAGAAAGAACAACTTTGGGGAATTAAATTACTCAGCCGATTGTTAAATTTGTTAGGTTTGAAGCTGAAGCGAGTAAATGAAGTTTATCAAATGGATTCAGCAACCCTAAATGATGGTAGGGAAAAAATATTTGCAGTTTGGCATCAACGGGATGAATTGATGTTGGCTCATGTTAAGAGTGGTGGCTATAGGGTGGCTGATTATTTGTCAATTTTTGAAAGTGTAGGGACATCCAGAGTCTAGCAGGAAAGCAGCAGTTCAGTTTATCCATCAGATGGTTTTTCTGTAACACGCTCTTTCCAGTATCCAGGTTCGCGGCTACAGTGCATCACTGCCAAAATCAAAACGTAATCTTCCTCAATAGTGTATAAAATTCCATATGGAAATTTGCGCGTCAGACATCGACGAATGTCTTCTTCAACAACAACCCAGCGAGTCGGCGACTGAGTGATTCGGAAAATAGCATCCTCAATGGAATTGACAAAGGCCTGTGCTAATTCAACCCGACGTTCTGCGTAAAACTCTACGGCTTCACTATATTCAGTCAATGCTGCTGGGTGAAAGACGTATTTCATCACTCTAGGAGTTGTCTAGCCCTAGCTAAAGCTTCCTCTCCTGGAATTGGTTTAACTGCACCACTCCGGACTTCATCTCTGCGCTTCTTGGCTGCATCTGTCCACAGCATTTGAAGTGTTTCATCTACATCAAACTCAAGACTTTCAACCAGCTTCTCTACCAACAATGCTCTTGATGCACTGGGCAAAGCTAAAGCTTGTTTCATGATCTGCTCAACAGATACCATAATTTTTGAAAGCATAGGGACTATCCAGAGTCTAGCAGTAAAGCAGCAGACGTAGGACATAGTATCAGCTTGCGTTAATTAAACCAACGATCGCCTTGACTAATTCATCTGGATCTATTGGTTTGGGGATATGCATCTGAAACCCTGCTGCTAGTGCTTGCTGCTGATTGATTTCCCCAGCATAAGCCGTGAGAGCGATCGCTGGTACGTGTCCTCCTTGTTGGGGCGATCGCTTTCTCACCTCACGCATCAGCATATAACCATCTGTCTTTGGCATTCCAATATCACTGATCAAAACATCCGGTATCGACTCAGACAGTGCTTGTAATGCATCTTGTGCTGATGCTACAGCGGTTACTTCTACACCA
Source organism: Desmonostoc muscorum LEGE 12446 (assembly GCF_015207005.2). Classification (GTDB taxonomy): domain Bacteria; phylum Cyanobacteriota; class Cyanobacteriia; order Cyanobacteriales; family Nostocaceae; genus Nostoc; species Nostoc muscorum. Next base: position 5,311,320 of record NZ_JADEXS020000001.1, on the reverse strand, counting down.
TAATCTTGCAAAATAAAGGTTACTAAATCACGAATATCTGGTTCATCGTCCACCACCAAAACTTGAGTATCCCTGGGGAATGGGGTATCAGACTCAGAAATTAAAGACTCATTTTCCTCATATCCAAACTGCTGATTTGTGACTAAAAGCGGTAAGTTGGTGGTGACAGTTGGATTCGATTCTTTTCCAAGACTTTCGGCTTGAACTTTTTTCCCATGCATTATATTAAGATTTGGCATCTTGCACACCGCTCATAATTCAACAATACCGCCTTGAAGAGTAGGCATCCCCTAGTTTGATGAGTATGAATTTTTCAGTTAAAAAATACAATCTATCAAAAGACACAGAAACAATTTAAAATTAAAAATTGTGAAATCCTCTCCCAGTAATGATTATGGTCGCTGGCTGTATACTTTTTTCAGCGAGACTAGCTGAGGAATTTCAGCCAAAAGACATATAGCAATTTTATTGAATTTGTGAAACCTACAATCTTCATATCTCTGAATTTTAGATTTTAAATTTTGGATTTTGGATTGAGTAAGAGAAGCCCAACAAATAAATTATTCAATTGGTAAATCTAAAATCTAAAATCGAGTCACCTGACAAAGGTTCTAAATCGCATGAAACCTGCACCAAAAAGTAATCCTACAACCTGACCCCAGTAAATAACGCCAGATTGATTTACACCAAAGGGGGGAATATTTAAACTACCAATACCATAAAATAGCTGTTGAACAAACCACCAAAATACATAGAAAAAGGCTGGAACTTCAAGGGGGATATACAAAATTATTAGCGGCAAAACTGAGTAAATTTTGACTTGAGGAAACTTGATGATATAGGCTCCTAAAACAGCTGCGATCGCCCCATTAGCCCCAATCAATGGTACTGTCAAACTCGGTTGAGCCAGAATTTGTGCCACACCCGTCACAACACCAGCCGCCAAGTACAATCCCAGATAGCGTTTATGTCCGAGAATATTTTCTACAGTCTTACCAAAAACCCATAAAAATAGCAGATTTCCCAAGATTTGACTAAAACTTCCGTGCAAAAATATTCCAACAATTAGCGAAAATAGACGCCAAAGCACAACTATCCAAGCAGCAAAATTCAAAAAAATAGCATTTGTAATCGCCCCGCTAATCTGGGCAGGAATCACCCCCCAACTATTAACAAAATAGCCCAATTCGTTGCTAAACTCTAGCTTCAGTTCCCATAAAAATACGGCAATATTAATGCCAATTAGCCAATAATTAACTATCGGCTTATTCCAACAACGAATATTATCACTAATAGGAATCATAAATTTGTCATTTGTTATTAGTCATTAGTCATTGGTCATTAGTCATTAGTCATTGGTCATTAGTCATTAGTCATTGGTTTTTCTTTGCGTCGCCGCGTCGCCGCGTCTCCCTCATCTCCCTCATCTCCCTCATCCCCCTCATCCCCCTCATCCCCCTCATCTCTCCACTCCCCCTTAACCTGTGGCAGAATCGAAATCAGATCGCATCGCACTTATACTGGGCAAACGAGATGCTGGGAAACACACTTGTTGGAAGATACCAAATTATTAGTAACTTGGGAGGTGGGGGTTTTGGCGAAACTTTTGTTGCTTATGATACTCAATTACCTGGTACGCCTCAATGTGTGGTTAAGAAACTCAAGCCCCAAGCAAATGATCCAGTAACTTTGGAAACTGCGAGGCGTTTATTTGATACAGAAGCTCAAGTTTTGTATAAATTAGGCACTCACGATCGCATTCCCCAACTTTTAGCTTATTTTGAAGAAAACGCCGAGTTTTATCTCGTACAGGAATTGATTGAAGGTCACGATCTCAGTGAAGAATTAATAGCAGGGAAAACCTGGAGTCAAGACGAGGTAATTTCACTTCTACAAGAAATTTTGACAATCTTAGAATTTGTCCATCAACAAAATGTAATTCATCGTGATGTCAATCCGCGAAATATTCTCAGACGTGCTGCTGATGGCAAGTTAATCTTAATTGATTTTGGGGCAGTTAAACAAATTGCTACCCAAGTTATTACTCCCCAAGGTACAACTCAATGTACTGTTGCGATCGGTACACCTGGATATATTCCTGGCGAACAAGCTCATGGTACGCCAAAATTAAGCAGTGATATCTATGCTACGGGGATAATTGCTATTCAAGCCCTCACTGGATTATCTCCTGAAGAAATAGTCAAAGATCCGGATACTAATGAAATTATCTGGCAGAATAAAACCACAGTCACACCAGAATTTGCTCAACTTTTAGATAGAATGGTGTGCTATGATTTTCGACAACGTTACCCTTCAGCAACAGTAGCATTAAAAGCGCTGCAAGAGTTAACACAGCCACCCGCTGAAACAATAGCTTTGACTCCTATTTCACCACCAAATAAGATAAAAAATGCTCAACCCAAAAAAGGCATATTGGGTAAATTGTTGTTGGCAATATTTTTGATTGGTGTGAGTGGAATAGCATCAATATTGATTTTAAATCACGTTAATTCTAAGAATGCTAAAGAATTATCTAAACAAGGAAATACGCTTTTTGATTTGCAACGTTATCAAGAAGCGTTAGCAGTATATGAAAAAGCAGTTAATATTAGACCAGATTATGCTCAAGGATGGAATGGTCAAGGTAAAACGCTTTCTCAATTGAAAAAATATAAAGATGCTTTAGCGGCCTATGACAAAGCAATTCAAATCAAGCCTGATTATTTAGAAGCTTGGATTGGACGAGGTTTGGTATTGGATAATTTAGAGCGATATCAAGAAGCGATCGCTTCTTTTAACAAAGCCTTAGAATTAAATAATCAAAATTCCCAAGTTTGGAATGCCAAAGGAGATGCTTTCAGTAATTTAAGGCAATATGACCAAGCAATTGCATCTTATGAAAAAGCGATTGAATTTAAAGGAGATGATTTTGAAGCTTGGTATAAAAAAGGATTAGCTTTCCAGAATTTAAAACGATATAGTGACGCGATCGCAGCTTATGAAAAAGCCGTTGAATTCAAACCAGACTACGTGTCAGCTTGGTACAATTCGGCGAACGCCCTAGTCAATTTACAACGCTATAAAGATGCGTTTACAGCTTATGACAAAGCAGTACAATACAAGCCAAATTTTTATCAAGCTTGGTTGTCTAGAGGTAATATACTCATGAATTTACAACGTTACCCCGAAGCAATTGAATCTTTTAATCAAGTAATTAAATATAACTCCAGTAATTATCAAGCATGGTATAATATGGGCTGGTCAATGCATCAAAGCCAACGTTATGAAGCAGCAATAGAATCGTATAATAAAGCCGCAAATTTTAAGAAAAACGATTATCAACTTTGGTATAACTTGGGGAATTCGCAATTCATTTTGCAAAAATATGAAGATGCGATCGCATCTTATGATAGAGCAGTTCGTTATAAACCAGACCATTACGAAAGCTGGTATAGTAGAGGCAATGCTCTATTAAATTTGCAACGCTATCAAGATGCAATTATTTCTTATAACCGAGCAATAAAATATAAGCCTGATTACCACCAAGCAATAAACGCCCGCGACCAAGCCCAAATTCAACTACAAAACGAAAAACCAAAGCCTACAATTGTGCCAATTACCCCAATTGCTAATCCCACAAATCCACCGCAGACGACACCTTAGGGACTTCCAGTTAAAACAACATCCCGTCGTAGGGGCGCATAGCTATGCGCCCCTACAAATGTACAAATAATTTGGGATAATTTATTTTTTGGAAGTCCCTTAGCTAGGACTGATAGCGGGACATGAGGAAAAGTCAAATTGGTCAGGGGATTAGCTTCTGGTGTAAAGTCTGCAATGGCTGCATCGGATAAACAAATCATTGGTTTTGAGGGTAGCCTTTACGCTATCCTGATGGTTGACGATCGCTGGTAGAATTGCACAGTGATTACAAACTTACTGCAACCAGTGAGTCTTTATGTAGTTGAAGCCAGCAACGGTCAAGAAGGTTTACAAAAAGCGATCGCCCTCAAGCCAGACTCCATCGTTAAAGATTGGGCTTCTCGGTTAGAAGAAACAGACACAACCTCCGCGTTATTTGCTCGCTAACTACGCCAACTAGCAAGGCAATTTGATGAAGATTTAATCTTCAGTTTCTTGACTCAATATGCGGTGGGAACAGTATGAAAACGACTATTGGAGACCAAAAAAATTCGCAGGGTTACACTCCTTCCAGGGGAATTGTTTTAGTCGTTGAGGATAACCTTGCAAATTTACAAGTTTTATCCAGCTTTCTGGATCGATGTGGGTTTGAAGTTTGGGCAGCAGGCAGCGGTGAGAAAGCCCTTGGGCTATTAGAAAATGATGATTTACCTGATTTAATCTTGCTGGATATAATGATGGCTGGTTTAGATGGTTTTGAAATCTGTAAACAGCTAAAAAGTAATCCTCGTTTCCAAGATATTCCGGTGATTTTTATGACAGGTCTTGCAAAAACTGCTGATAAAATCAAAGGTTTGCAATTGGGAGCTGTAGACTACATTACCAAACCTTTTCAGTATGAAGAAGTCTTGGTGCGGATCGAAAATCACCTCAAGCTGAGAAATTTGACGAAAACCTTAATCGCTAAAAATGCCGAATTACAACAGACTCAAACTCAACTGATTCAAGCAGAAAAGGTAGCAGCTTTAGGTCAGCTGACAGCAGGAATTGCTCATGAAGTTAATAATCCCATCAATTTTATAGCTGGCAACTTAAATTTTGTGGAAAAGTATGTACAGGAGATAGTTAGTTTACTGCATCTCTATCAAAAATATCTGCCAGAACCACCAGAGGAAATTAAAACGGCAATTCAAAAAAGCGAAATCGAATTTTTGCTAAATGATTTATTTAAAATCATTCAATCCATGCAAGTCGGAACAAATCGCGTTATAGAAATTGTCTCATCTTTGAACAACTTCTCACGGCATAGAGAAGCTGGTAAGAAACTAGCTAACTTGCATGAAGGTATAGAAAGTACTCTACTCATTCTCGGACATCGGTTTAAAGCAAACGCCGATCGCCCAGCCATCCAAATAATTAAAGAATATGGAAACTTGCCTCCCATTGAGTGTTTTCCTGGCGAAATTAATCAGGTTTTTATGAATTTAATTTCTAATGCGATCGATGCAATTGAAGAAACACATAAAAATAAAAACTTTAAACAAATTGCTCAATATCCTGGTGTGATTAAAATCAAAACAGAGGTAATTGCAGAGCAAGTTATTTTAAGAATTGCCGACAATGGCTCAGGTATCAGCAAAACAGATGAAACAAAAATATTCGATGCCTTTTACACAACAAAACCCATTGGTAAAGGAACAGGGCTTGGTCTATCTATTGCTTATCAAATTGTGGTGAATAATCATCACGGCAAGCTCACATACCATTCCAAACCAGGTGAAGGTCTAGAGTTTATCATTGAGCTACCGATCCGATAAATTCAACCGGACATGATGTAGCAGAATTCAGGAGTCAGAATGGGCTACGCCCCGCTGCGCTAACAGAATTCAGAATTAGAATGTTTTTAGGGAAAGATGAATTTGTTCTTTTTGCAGAAGCTACCCTTTGATGTTCAGCCAGCACACGTTGCTTTCGAGTATACTCATTCAATTTAACTTGAGCTTCAGCGTAAACTAAAGTATCTTTGGGAATATTTTTCAGGAACTTTACAGCCCTACTAAAATTACCAATAGATGCTTGATGGTAAGCTTTATTTAAAAAGTAAGCTGCTCTGATTTGCCGCTTGCGATTATATTCAGCCAATTTGTCTTGAACTATAGCGCCAGCAGAACTTTCTTTAGGAATTTGGCGCAAATATTGTAATGCCATAGAAAAATCTTTTATGTTGGCACTTTCGTAAGCTTTAGCTAATAAATCTTGGGTTTGTGCTTCAATATTGATGTATGCTTGTTTAACTAATTTATCTGTTTTAGATTGCCAGTATAAAATATCTGGAATTTGACGAACCGCATCAAGAACATCTGACCATCTACTTTCATAAGAAGCTGCTAAAGCTATTTGGTATTGTTGTGCAGCTAGTTGCCATTGTTCTTGCCATTCTTCGATTGTGGCTTGAGCTTCTGGATAAATATTGCTGTGGGAGGGAATAGATTTAACTAGTGCCAGTGCCTCTTGTAAATCCCCCGCTTGATATTCTTTTGTTGCTTGAGATAAAGTTTCTGTTTCTGAGTACGCAGGTGAACTATTAATTAAAGAATATACACCAAATCCCATCAACAAAGAATTAGCTGCTAGCCCTATTTTCATTCCTGTGAATAACGGCGATAATTTTCTAGAAGCAGGATTATTAAAATTATCATCTTCAATCGTCGTTTCTAAAGAAAATTTATCATCTGCTGGCTGAGGTTCCCAGATCATTTGTTTGAGAACCCGCAGAACTTCACCCGCAGACTGAAAGCGGTTTTGGTAATCGTAGCGGATCATTTGGCTGAGAACAGCCGCTAAATAATCATTAACTGGCGTGTTTGGAGAACGCCAAATAATCTCATTAGTATGAGGATCAGCCTTTAATTGTAGTGGTTCTAGTCCTGTTAAAGCCTGGATAGCAATCATTCCCAAAGCATAAATATCACTATTGGGCTGTGTTTCACCAATAAATTGTTCTGGTGGTATGTACCCCAATGAAGTGACGGGAATTGTATGAATAGGCAATTCCGCACCTATGCCAAAATCAATCGACTGGATTGAGCCAAAATCAATTAAAACTAATTTGCCATCAACACCGCGTCTAATTAAATTTTCTGGTTTAATATCGCAATGAATAACACCTTGAGAATGAACAAATTCTAGAATACTTAAGACATCTAATAAAAATTCTACAACTTCGCTTTCACTCCACAAACACCCCCACTCTTGACTGATGGGTAATTCCGCAGTTAGCGCATGTCCTTCAATATATTCTTGCACCAAATAAAATCGCTTGTTTTCTTCAAAGCAGGCGATAAATTCAGGAATTTGCTGATGGCTTCCTAAAAGCTTGAGAGTTTCAGTTTCAGTTAAAAACAGTAGCCTCAGTGTGTCCAAGTAGTTAGATTCAAAACTGTTAACTTTGATCTGTTTAACTACGCATTTGGGATTGTCTGGGTAATCTACATCTAGGGCAATGTATGTTTGTCCAAACACCCCTGCTCCCAAGCTTTGGACAATTTGGTAACGGCCTTGTAATAATTTACCAATTATGTGGTGGATCATGACCTGGTTACTCAGTGAGTCATTTTATTTAGTTTTTCTGACATTACCTCTTAATTTCCGGAAAACATAAGAGATTAAGCTCATCGTGTTAACTGTTGACGGTATTGGGGCGGTGAGGGAGAGAACCCCAGCCCTTGTTGTAAATAGAACTTACGCACTCAGATCCCCCAACCCCCTTAAAAAGGCAGGGCTGTTTCATTCCATTTCAAACAGGATTTGTCAAGATGGTTAGCAAGAAAATTGTAAGTAAGCGTGACGAAGAGATGAACATTTAAGCACTGAAATATCAGTAAAATAGTTGGTTTCATCGGCACGCCAGTAACAAAATAACTAATTTTTAATCGCTGGAACCCTTGATTTTTAAAGCTCTTTGGGGAATGAATCAGCCCTGCTTAAAAAGGGGGCTTTTTCCCCCCAATTTATCGGGTGGTTAGGGGGGATCGGGGTTTGAGACTTCAGTGCGTAAAGTCTCTTAAATTAAAGATTCGTAAACAGAAGCAACGGCATCAGCTATTTTCTCCCAATATTGTTTTCGTGCTTCAGAACACTGCTCAATTTGAATACCATTGCCATTAGACAATCTATTAACAATATTTTGAGGAGTGTCCCCGCCATAACCACTCTTTGCAGAAGCAATATCTACACTGATACCAGAACCGACAATAGCCTTCTCAATTGCCGTCTTAATTTGTTGCTTGAGTGGGTCACTAGCACGACCACCAATGAGAATGTTATTTTTCGTAAAACCATGAAAAGCTACAGCGTGAGTAAATCCACGATTAATAATGGTCTTGAGTAGTGGAAATGATTCTTCATTAATATCAGTAGATGTAATGTGCCAGCGATCGTATGCTCCAATAGTACTATCACCCCAACCTTTACAAAGCCAACAAGACACACCTTTACTAGCTAGTTGAGAAGCTACTCGTTCTGCTTGCTTGTCAGTCTTGATTTCAATTAGGCCACCATGAGGAGCAATAGCTATTAGTTTCTTGTGAGTTCCATTGTCTGTTAATCTTTCGACAAACTCTTTAGATTCTTGTGCATCGTCATCATTGTAGGTTGTATTAACTACTTGGGAATCTATCGTCACGTTGAAGGGAAAGTTAGACTGTCCTAATCGTGATCCTCCTTCTTGGGTTACACGCACAATATTATCTGGGGTTTCTTGGGGAGTGTTTCTAACTGTATAAATTGCATATTTTGTGTCGTCAAATTTCACTCTGATTTGTTGATTAATAGCACGACCAATAGTTAATAATTGGTCTGGATCGGCAGAGCAATGTTCTTGTGTACCTGTGTTGGTACTTTGTATTTCAGCGTTGTATGTGGTCATTGGATTTGTCCTTTTTTCAGTTAAATTAAATATTGTTTACTAGTCTTGTTGCAAAGTATTGCTCACTTCACAGCTTTTATTTGCTGGAATGGATAGATAAACACAGTGTCTTGGTTATGTTTTAGCCAGGATAATTCTTGTGTCATTTCTTCTACTAAATAAGGTGTAACTCTATCCTGAGCAATTAGGATTGGGGCTACACTCAATATAGCTTCAACAAACCAATCAATTAAATTTATCCGCCGTGAAATATCTTTCATTCGGTCATCCAAGTAAATTGGAATATAGGCAGAAGTAACTTCAGAAAAACCAGCCTTCAATGCCAAGTTATAAAGTTTTATTCCTGCATCTGGATCGCCATTTAACTCTTTTTGATAGCGATTGAATATTTCCCAGTAAGTTTGAAAAGCTAGACAAGTAGGATAGGTATATACGCCCGCATTAAATGCTTCTGTACAATAAAGACTACTACCTGATTTCATCACCCTTTTTATCTCTTTGAGAACATTTAGCGGATTGTGTGCATGTTCCAGAACAAAACAAATCAATGCGCCATCAAAGGATTCATCAGGTAAAGGCAGTTCTCCGCCATGACTAACATGCAGAGATACTCGTCCTGCTTCAATATATGGCTTGAGAAATTCACTAGCACGACTAATCTGTGCTTGGGAAATATCAACACCAGTAATTTTTAAATCTGGCCAACGTTTTAATAGAGCTTCTATTTGCGCTCCTACTCCACAACCTACTTCAATAATGTGATGACAATTAGAAAAATCAACATTGCTATATATGTAAGGCTCTAAAAAATTGCTTTGTCTAATGAGGCGGTCTTGCTCATCTTTTGTGTAACCGTGAATGTATTTGGTAATGCTGTGATTGCTGACAGATATGGTAGATGTAGACATAGGTTTCTTTGTGGTTTTGGTAATGCTAAACTGCCGAATAACTAGCATATAAAGGATAATTTTTCGCTCATTTTTAGCTGCTAGTTATTAATATTTAGTCAGGATTGATGATTATTGAAGAACATTGCTAAGCAATGTTCTTCAAGTCCAAATTTATTTGCTATGTTCTCTAAAATTTAATTATTAGAGAATCAAAAAAGCAAATACATTCATTTAATTTTTGTCAGTCTGAAGTCCGGATTTTAGGAACGAGTAATCCGATATCGAACGCTGTAATCCCAGTCTGACCACAGTGGAAAATCGGATCTTTTAATTCTCCAACTAACTTCTTCCAAATTAGGCCCTACGGGAGATATTTCTAAGTTTGTAGAACCCAAGAAGTCATCTTTATCCAAACTTGCAAAAAAACCTAAAGCTTCTATAGCTTGCAAAATTATTGCTTCAGCTTCAGCATTTTGAGAAATTGTTGAAACGGCATTGTCAATCTTTTTAAGTGCATCATTATATTTAGACCAATCTTTTGCCAAATCTTCGTCGTAAGCCTTTAGTCCGCCTCTAATCGTTTGTCCTTTTGGTACAACACCCTCAAATAAAATTGTCTGCCCTGGCTTAAAAGTTTTGGTCTCGCCACTTTGAATGCTGATAGGAGTTGTCAGAATTGGCTTTCTAATTGCTCCTGCTGCCAACGCACCAACTAGATAAAACTCATCACCGAATATATCTTCAGTATCTCTAGCTTGAACACTCACCAATTGAACTTTTACTTTCGTCATACTATTCTCCAAGTAATCTTTTGATCATTTCAAGCTTTAAAGCAAGCTGTAAGAATTGTCTTGCTCTCAGTCCTGATGTTTTTGGTCTTGCAGATGAGACTTCAGAAGTACATCTCCTGCTCGATAAATTCATTAAAATTGGTCAAATACTGAGTTCAATACTGAAAAAATAATGACTTGATACTAACTTGTGACTAACTTAGGCTATGATGAGTTCTAAGTATTTTTGCGTATACATCAATCTATGTCGCGATCGCTCAAAGTTCGCCTTGATTATGTTGAAAAAGTCAAACTAGCCCTGAAACGCAATGGCTATCCCAGCCAAAAAAGCTTCGCTCAAGAGTTAGGACTGGCTTTAGCAACTGTCAACAAATTTTTTACAGGCAAAGGCATAGATTATGCAAATTTTCAAGAGATATGTCTAAAACTGGCTCTTGATTGGCAAGCGATCGCCGACTTAGGCGACGCAACTCCCCAAGAACCTGTCTCCGTAAAATCCGAACTGAAGCTTGTCAACACTCATAGAGACTGGGGTGAAGCGATAGATGTTTCCGCGTTCTACGGACGTACAGTAGAACTAGCGACTTTACAACAATGGATTATAGGCGATCGCGCCAGACTCGTAGCACTCTTAGGCATGGGAGGAATTGGTAAAACTGCTCTAGGAGTAAAGCTGGCACAACAGATTCAAGAACAATTTGAGTTTCTCATCTGGCGAAGTCTCCGCAACGCTCCACCAGTTAAAGATATCTTGGCAGATTTGATTTTATTTCTGTCCAATCAACAAGAAATCAACTTACCAGAAAGCATCAATGGTAAATTATCGCGCTTACTTACTTATTTACGCTCCTCACGTTGCCTAATTATTTTAGATAATGCCGAGTCAATTTTAGAAGGCGGTGAGTATGCGGGACACTATCGAGAAGGATACGAAGATTATGGAGAACTCCTGAGACTGGTAGGAGAAACAGCGCATACGAGCTGTATGGTGCTAACTTCTCGTGAGAAACCCGCAGAAATTGCCGCACTCGAAGGAGAAATAGAGCCTGTACGCTCATTTCAAATCACAGGTTTGAATGTGGCAGAAACCGAGAATATTCTAAAAAATAAGGGAATTTGGGCAGGAGATGATGAAACGAAAAAATTGAATGATTGTTATAGAGGTAATCCTTTAGCCTTAAAGATAGTTTCTACATCTATTCAAGAGATATTTGCTGGTAATATTGGCGATTTTTTATCACACGGTACAGCAGTTTTTAATGGTATCCGCTTGCTTTTAGAGCAGCAAACTAATCGGTTATCAGAATTAGAAAAGCAGATAATGTACTGGTTGGCGATTAATCGTGAACCGACTTCTATCTCAGAATTGCGAGAAGATATTGTAGCAACATTATCTGTAGGAGAGTTATTAGAAGCGGTGGAATCTCTGTTGAGGCGATCGCTTATTGAAAAGACTGCTAATGGCTTTACACAACAACCAGTCATTATGGAGTACATGACGGAACGATTAATCGAGCGGGTGAGTAAGGAGATAGCTGCTGGAAAAATTGATTTGATAATGAATCATGCTCTGATTAAAGCTACAGCTAAAGACTACATTAGAGAAATTCAAATTCGCTTAATTCTAGAGCCAATTGCCGAACGTATCAGCAGTAAATTTAGCTTTAAACAAAATATTGAACAGCAAATAAATCTCATTTTAGATCATCTGCGTACCGGATTTTCTGCCTCTACTGGATATGGGGGAGGTAATTTAATTAATTTATCGAATCAACTGCAAATTAATTTAACTAACTATGACTTTTCTCATTTAAATATTTGGCAAGCAGATTTACGACAAGTGAATTTGCTCGGTGTTAATTTCACTGGTGCTGATTTGGGCAAATCTGTATTTGCAGAAACATTGAGTAATATCCTATGCGTAGCATTTAGTCCAGATGGCAAACTGTTAGCTTGTGGCGATTTTGAGGGTAAGACTTATTTATGCCAAGTTGCTAACGATAAACAATTTGAGACAATGCGATTAGCCAAGACTCTGGTAGGACATACTAATTGGGTAACTTCAGTTAGGTTTAGTCTGGATGGTAGTAAGCTTGCTACTGGGAGTTTAGATACCAGTGTAAAGTTGTGGGATGTAAGCTCTGGTGTCTGCTTATTTACTCTGCACAGTAACACGAGTGCAATAATGTCAATCAGCTTCAGTCCAGATGGTAATACGCTTGCTACTGGGAGTTTCGACTCCAGTGTAAGGTTATGGGATGTAGACTCTGGCGTATGCTTACTTACTCTGCACGGTCATAGCAGTACAACAACGTCAGTCAGCTTCAGTCCAGATGGTAGCACCATAGCCAGTGGCAGTTACGACCAAACAGTAAAATTATGGGATGTGCATTCTGGCCTAGCTTTAAAAACTTTTCATGGTCATAAGAGTATAGTTTATTCAATCACTTTCAGCCCGGACGGGAGCATCATAGCCAGTGGCAGTTTTGACAAAACAATAAAACTGTGGGATGTAGATTCTGGTGTAGCTTTAAAAACTTTGCACGATCACAACAGTGGAATAATGGCAGTTAGCTTCAGTCCAGATGGGAGCATCATAGCCAGTGGCAGTTTAGACGAAACAATAAAATTGTGGGATGTGCATTCTGGTGTAGTTTTAAGAACATTATACTGTCGCAACAGTGGAATAAGCTCAATCAGTTTCAGTCCAGATGGTAGTACAGTAGCTAGTAGCAGTTTAGACCAAACAGTTAGGTTGTGGGATGTAAGCAAAGGTGCAGTTTCAACAACTTTATACGGATACAACAATGGAATAACGTCAATCAAGTTTAGTCCAGATGGGAGCATCATAGCCAGTGGCAGTTTTGACCAAACACTAAGGCTATGGGATGTAAGCAAAGGTTTAGTTTCAAAAATTTTGCACGGTCATAGTAATTTAGTAGTTTCTATTAGCTTCAGTCCAGATGGGAGCATCGTAGCCAGTAGCAGTTATGACCAAACAATAAAATTGTGGGATGTATATTCTGGTGTCACTTTAAAAACTTTGCACGATCGCAACAGTGGAGTAACCTCAATCACTTTCAGTCCGGATGGGAGCATCATAGCCAGTGGCGGTTCTGACCAGACAGTAAAATTATGGGATGTGCATTCTGGTATGGTTTTAAAAACTTTTCATGGTCATAAGAGTATAGTTTATTCAATCATTTTCAGCCCGGACGGGAGCGTGATAGCCAGTAGCAGTTACGACCAAACAGTAATATTGTGGGATGTGCATTCTGGTGTCGCTTTAACAACTTTGCTAGGTCATAACAATTCAGTCACTTTGATCGACTTCAGCCCAGATGGTTGCATCCTAGCTAGTGGCAGTTTAGACCAAACAGTAAAATTGTGGGATGTAAAGTCTGGTGTAGTTTTAGAAACTTTGCACGGTCACAGCAGGGAGATTTACTCAGTCAGCTTCAGTCCAGATGGCAGCATCATAGCCAGTGGTGGTTTTGACTCAGAAATTCGTTTATGGGATGTCGCTACTGGTAAATGCCTCACTGTCTTGCAAGGTCACACTAATGGAATCTGGGCAGTGAGTTTCAGCCCCGATGGTAGCATTTTAGCTAGTGGCAGTCATGATGGGACAGTCAAGCTTTGGGATGTGGCTACAGGTGAGTGTATCAGAACTCTTCGAGGCGATCGCCTTTACGAAGGCATGAATATTACTGGTGTTACAGGTTTAACGGCAGCTCAACGGGAAACACTGAAGGTTTTAGGAGCCGTGGAGTCAGAGTCACAATAGTTTGCGATTGTTAGAAGCCTCATGAGGCAATCAATACAAGCTATCCTATTAGAAAAAAATGGGTTTTGTATTTGTGATTACAAAATAATCGTGCGATTCAGGATTTTAGGCAAAGGTGAAACACAACGCCAAGCTGTTAGCGAATTATTGGCACTCCCAGAAAACAATCTTTTGCGAGAAAATGCTCTCAAATTGATTACTAATTGGCGGATAGTTCTAGTTCAACAACAAAATTTAACGGACAAAGACCAGATGATAAATAAACACAGCAGAATTGAGAATCCAGAACTAGAAAGTAACTGAAAGCTGGGGACTGGGTTTGAAATCTGCTGGATGGCGATCGCCAAATTTTACCTTTTATTAAAGATAGCTTTACTTCTAATTAAACAAAAATGATTTTATCATAGTTATCATCAGCGATAGAGCGAAGATAATACTATCTAAAAGTATGGTAATATCTTGAATATATTCGATAAAATATAATAACAACAGAATCAGAGCATAGTTATGTCTGAATTTTGGAATTCAGAATTGCTCTCAAGATTTCTATATGATATTGTCAAAATAGTTTTCAGGGTTGAGCTTTCCGATCTGGTATCGTAATATCTAAATCAGGGAAAAACTTATGTATCGATTCCAGATCAGTGCATACACTCAAACTGGTGAATCCATAGGTATTGTAGGTTCCACCAGGGAGTTGGGGCTGTGGGATATCAAAAAATTTGTCCATCTGCGTACAAGTCGCGATCGCTATCCTTTATGGTGGACAGATACAGAAATCAACATTGCACCGTCTCTAGAATCAGGCAATGGCCAGACAGTTGAATACAAGTATGTGCGTATAGACTCCAACGGTAGCGTACTATGGGAAGCTTTCGGTCTCAACCGCTGGCTGCCAATTGACCCAGAAAATCAGTCCAAAAGAATTATTGTCGATGATGGCGCATTCGGTTATCTACAGCCTCATCCCTTCGGATATTTTACTCAAGAACCTGCTTTCAACATACCCCAAAACGAAGAGTCCCAGAAGCTGAAAATCGCGGTTATCGGCAGTTCTGTTGCCTTAGGTTATAAAGCTTGGCTCTTAAGAGGTTGGACTTGGCTATTAGCACAGGCTTTGCAGGAAAAATATGGACATCAACTCGTGAACGTGTCCGAAGTTGGGGCGAATGTCGCCAGAACAATCAATCGGTTTGCCTCAGTCGTTAGACCAGAAAAACCGGATATCGTAATTATTGCCTTGTCTTTGGGCAACGAAGGGTTAGCCTACTGTCTCCCCCACGAACGAAGGGCAATCCAGCGACGGTTTGAAAGTGGTTTACAGCAACTGGTGAAAATGACGCGGGACATGGGCGCACGTCCGATTCTCGGCGGGGTTTATCCTAATAATGATTATTCCCCGGAACATCACTGGCTGTTAAAGGACACACACAACCGGATGATCAATTGGGGCGTTCCTGTACTCGATTGGTTGGCAGCATTGGATAATGGTCAGGGACGCTGGAAAGAAGGGATCTCCTTCGATCCGGCTCATCCCAACACCCTCGGACATCAGCTGATGTATGAAGCCATCAACCTAGATTTGTTTGCGATCGCCAAAAGCGAATTAGCAAAAGAAAAACAACGCTTCCAGCAACCAAATGAAGTCACCGTCTACCTTGACAACGCAGGCTTTTATATTTCTGCCTGTATCGATGAGAAGCGTTTGCGGATTATCAATCCATCACAATACACCTACAGCATTGCTCCCTATTGGCAAGAACTCCAAGCTGCACTGCAAAGCAAGGCAGGATTGATCCCCGGTATCTACATTGCCAAGTCTGCCCAGCCAGGGACACTCCCCTTCTTTGCTGTCCAAGAAGATAGAGCGATCGCCACCACAGTAGACATCCCCCCTGGTGCAGATTTAGAATACAGCGCCGCCTTCAATCTGTTTTCGCCCAATAACTCAAATCTTTTATTCTATGACGGGCATCTGGGAATTTTACAAGCAGACGAACGCCATATCTGGGTGATTAACGAATCAGACAACGAGTATAACATCCAGCCCATGTGGCGAGAGATTCGCCTAGCACTCAAAGCCGTGCCCCCTGGAGTTTATGAAGATCCGCTGCATCCTGATATCCCCTTCCGTACCATGATGATTGGCAACAAAGGGCTGGAAAGTCGGGTGAAAGCACCACCAAAGTCAGCAGTACTGTTTCAATATAAATGTAAATTATCAGATATTAGCCGGGTTGCGATTTTGCCACTAGGCGATCGCTGTGCCGTCAGAATGATGTTATATAAAATGGAGTACGACGGCCCCGCCTTTCCCTTTGATTTAACCCGTACTACCAAGATTGCAGACATCGCCGATATCATCGAAAACCGTTTTTATGACATGTGGAACCCTGCCTTTTTGCATTACAATGCAGATGAACGCAGAATCTACCACAGTAAATGGTCAGGTCTATCCTTTGCTCACGAAGTCGAGGATACAGAAGACCCTGTTAATGATATGTCTCCCGTCCACGAACGGATGCGCGTTCGCTACAGCGCACGCTCAGAAAGGTTTTGGTACACACTGGAAAACTGCGACAAAGTACTTTTCGTCCGCACAGGCATTGCCGATCGCAGTGGTGCGATCGATTTGGTCAACAAACTGCAAAAACAATGCCAAGAAAAGCCATTTCACCTGCTGCTGCTTTCTCCCCAGTCGTCTGAGGAATTTTTAGACCTTCCCAATGTGCTGCATTACAACGCAGATTTTAATCCCGATCGCATGTATGACGATTTAGGACACTGGATGTACTGCACACAGGTGATGAAGGAAATTTTGGAATCCCTTGGTGTGTCCAGCAAAAACCTTTTTTGGTGCCCGCCAAATCCTCCGAAAGATGAGGCAAAAGCGTAGGGGCGATGCCTGGGTTGGGCTGTGCCAAAGCTTTTCGACTACTCAAGCCCTTCAATATAATGCGAGATAGAAGCATGTGAAGGTCAGTGATCGCAAGTAGCCTCCAACTCAGCACTAATGCCTCCCTTGTGTCAGCTGCACCAAATTGTTCCACCGCTCTGCTACGACTACAGAAGCAGTATAGATATTGAGGAAGCTCAATTTTTTCCTGTTATGGAACACCCTACGGTAAAACCTTTCTTAAACTTCACACTATACTTCACACTATGGCCTTACGATAGATGTAAAGAACGATAATGCACAATCTCTCTAGAAGCCTCGCAAAGGATGTAGAAAGTGGTCAATACCAATCCATTCATTGCACAGCCACCCAAGGAAGTGCCGTTAGAAAACGCGCCTCTGATTCGGGTGATCGCGCAAGTACTCTTTCCTTCCATTCTTTCGATGGAAGATAAGGAATTTGTTCGTTTATTCCAAGAAGCGATTAGGGAAAGTTATCCTTATCTACAGCCTGAGCAAACTCAGGGCTTCGTTTTTGGCCCTCAAGGTGTTGTACCAACTGTGCCTCAAATAACTTGGCGATTTGTGGACAAAACAGAAACTTGGCGAGTCTCATTAGCACCCAATTTTTTGGCACTTGAGACAACTGTTTATTCAAGTCGCAGTGATTTTCTGGAACGCCTAGAAAGCTTACTTATCGCTCTTAAAGAAAGTATTCATCCTAATATTGAGATTATTGAGCGATTCGGTATGCGATACATTGATAGACTTGTTGGAAAAAATATAGATGATCTATCATCACTGGTAAAACCTGAGATAGCTGGCATTGCAACTGCTGGATTCAGAGAATATATTCATCAAAATATTAATCAATCTTTGTTCATCATCCCCGATGGAGGGGAACAAATCATTGCGAGGTGGGGACTCGTTCCTGCTGATACAACTTTTGATCCTGCGGCGATTGAACCTTTTGCTGAGTCTAGCTGGATACTGGATCTAGATATGTCTCTCTCAAAGAAACGAGATTTCAGTGTTGAAGCTTTGATGAATGAAGCAAAACAATTTTCTGAAAGAATTTATACGTTCTTTCGATGGGCAGTGACTGATGAGTTTTTGCGGCGCTTTGGAGGTGAATTATGAGTGATTTGCTAGACAGAAAACTTGATCTATTACCCAAGACTTCTGCGCTTGGAGCTATGCGGAAATCTAGCGTTTATCGCTTTCCCTCTATAATTTTAATGGCTCCTAATAGCAGTGGTAATTCTATAGCAACTAGTAGGGATATTTTGGCTGCTTTAGAGATGACAACGAGTGGGCTGACTCTACCATCAACTAGTTCTCCAGAATCAACACAGAAGGCTCTTAGCGAGCTGAGAAGATTAAGTGGATTAACCTGGGATCAACTTGCTAAACTCTTCAATGTCTCACGCAGAAGCCTTCATTTCTGGGCAAGTGGGCAACCGTTATCCCGCTTTAATGAAGAGCATCTTCATCGAGTCTTAGGTGCTATCCAATACATTGATCGAGGAAATGCAAGTCTCAATCGCAGTCTCTTACTAAAACCTGGCAATAATGGTAGACCCCTTATTGACTTAATGGTTGTAGGTAAATACGAAGAATTCAAGCAGATTATTGGTTCCGGGAATGCACCTCAAAGACCACAGTTACGTCCTTTGTCTGAAGATACACGTGCAGCACGTAGGCCACAGAATCCAGCAGAACTGGTTGACGCTCTCCAAGATCCTATCCATCTTGAAGTTGGACAATCCAGACCTGCCAGAGCAGTAAGGAGTCGAAAAAATCGTAGTGGTCAATGAGCGTGATGCTTGGATTCAGAAAGTAGACACCACTCTTAAGGAGTGGTGTCAGGGTGATTGTGTACTTGGAGAACACTGGTTTGTCCATCGCTTTAATCCTCAACACCCTTTGACATCTTCTTCTGCTGATGTTGCAGAATCAGAAAGTGACCTTGTGGAATCCGATGTTAAGGGATTTGCTGTAGTTACACAGACATGCGATATTGTACGCTCTTGCGCTGATCGTCCATTCATAGAGGTGGTACCTCTGGTGGAGGTTGATGAGCAACGTTTGTCTGAAATTCAGCGAAGTAGGCGACCTCAGTTTGCTTATGTTCCAGGAGTTGCAAAATTTAATCTTGTTGCTGACCTTGATCGTGTGATGACATTAGAGAAGGCTGTTATTGCACAATGGAAACGCGAGCCGGGATGCCGCAACGATCAAGAGATTAGAGCATTTGGGCAAGCATTAACACGAAAACATGCTCGATTTGCTTTCCCTGACGACTTCAACGACTTTGCTAAAAAGCTTCAAAACCGTCTGCGAGATAAGCATGATAAATCTAACACTGAAGGAGAAGCACTTCGCGCCTTACGCGAAATTAGAGTGCGTGCAGAACCTTCATGGAATAACTCTGAAGTTCGACTAATATTTTGGTTTATTCGAGACGAGGAACAGAATCAATTTGAAGGAATAGGATGGGATCAATTTCTCAAACAGTGGTTGAAATTAATCCCTGAATCTGGACGATTCCAAACTGTAGAGGGTTCGGTAGTAGCTCTGGAAGATATGACAGCGAAGGAGTATGTTGAGAGTGATCCGCTTGATTTGGATCACTTGTCATCCTAATATGCATAATTTGCCGATCGCTATGACTGAAATAGCTCAACCACCGTCGGTTTAGTCACTTTCCCCATTGCGTTGCGCGGTAATTCTTCAACTATCAAAATTTGAGTTGGCACTTTATAGACAGCCAATTGCTCTTTTGCCCAACTCCTAAGAGATTCTAATGTCAAAGTTTGCGATCCTTGCAATACTAACGCCGCACAAACTCGTTCGCCCCATTCTATGTCTGCAACCCCAACCACTGCACATTCTTGAATATCTGGATGGGTTCTTAACACTTCTTCAATTTCCAAAGCTGAGACTTTATAACCTCCGGTTTTGATGATATCTACACTCATCCGTCCCAGAATGCGATAGTTGCCATTCTCAACTACAGCCAGATCTCCAGTACAAAACCAGCCATCTTGGAAGGCTTTGGCGGTTGCTTGGGGGTTTTGCCAATATTCCCGAAATACTGTCGCGCCTTTGACTTGAATTTCTCCTGGTGTTCCTAGTGGGGCTAACTCTCCATTCTCATCCACTAATCTCACTTCCACTTGAGGCAAAGGCTTTCCTACATATCCTGACAACCGTTCACCGTGTAAAGAATTCGATAGCGCCATGCCAATTTCCGTCATTCCATAGCGCTCAAGCAGAAAATGTCCGCTGATGGTTTGCCACTTTTCTAAAACTTGAACTGGTAAGGCCGCTGAACCAGAAACCATCAGGCGCATCTTACCACAGCCTGCTGACATGCTTTTCTGCTGTTCGCTCTCGGCATTTTTCCAAGCAGCAATCAGCTTGACATATATTGTCGGTACTGCCATAAATAAAGTTAAGTCACCGTCACAAATTCGATTCCATACAACTCCAGCATCAAACTTGCTTAACATGTGACACTCTGCGCCAGCCCATAAAGCACAAGTTAATATATTGACAATTCCATGAATATGATGTAAAGGGAGTACATGTAAAATGCGATCGCTTGATGTCCATTCCCAAGCTGTAACCAAGCTAGTGACTTGCGCTTGAATATTTTCATGGGTGGTAACGACACCTTTGGGTTTACCTGTTGTCCCACTGGTGTAGAGAATTAAGGCGCGTCTGGTGATATCTACCTCTGGGAGGCGACTAACATTAGATGGGAGCGTTTCTGTGGTGAGGATAAATCGCAAATTTTGTGATTTGGCGATCGCTTGCAGTGTATCCTCAAAATCAGGATGAGCGACAATAATCGATGCTCTGGAATTTGTAATCACATACTCTAATTCTGGGCGTGGGTGGGAAACACACAAAGGTACCGCTATTCCACCAGCACGCCAAATCCCCCATTGAGTAGCTACATACTCAAACCCAGACGGAATGAGAAAAGCAACTCGCTCCTCGTGTAAATCATCTCCATTCTCAAGGAGACTTGTGGCGATTTGACTGGAGGTATGGAGTAAATCCCCATAAGTAAATACTCCTTGGGTTGTAGCGATAGCTATTTTATCGTTGTGTTCTTGAGCGCGAGTAATTAATGGGAGATTCACGTTTTTTTACCGATTTAAGATTAATTCAGTCTGGTTACTGAAAGCATATTGCAGTTAGTATCACCTTGTATTCATCGCAAACCGGGATTAGCTACCGGAGGATAAAACCAAGGATTACTACCATTAAATCGCACATCTCGATCTAAACGACTGTGGAAATTAAACAAGATTGAAGAAGTATCACCCTGTCCCATCACATCAATTTTCCAACCAGGAACAGGTATTTTCTCACAAGCTGGTTTATTAATAGTTATGCCCAAACAAGTATCATCCCAAGTTATCTGATCAGCCCAATGTAAATTAAAACTATTGGGAGATTTGCCAGTTTGCACAGATGCAGCTTTTATCGCTTCATTCACAAGATAACGCGGTACACTTTTGGGAGCATCAAATTGAAATCCGTTATTAGTGGCATAATATACCCAAATTTGTCCTCGATATGAAACTTGCACTTTCCAACCGAACACATTATGCATGACGGGAACTGCTCCCTGTATCGGCATAGATGGCCCATCCCCACCATAACTTCCCCATTTCACAGGTTGAACTTTATCAACTTTCCAAGCAGCACGGTGAGTTTGGGAACGTTTAGCTGCATCTGATAAAATCTCTTCAATTGTTTTCTTAGATAAATTTCCCGCACTAGAAACTAAATCTAATTCCAGCATCTTTCCATTTAAATCGCTGCCATATAAATTTACATAAGTAATAGCTAGGGTCAAGCAACCTATCATTGTCAAAATAGTAGCTTTCGGTTTCATAGAAAATATTGTTAAATATCGTGACTATGACGAACCCTAGATCAACTTTGTTGCAAATTCAAATATTGGCATTGCTGATTTCATCTATGAAAACGATTGTGCATGATATAAAAATCCTTGTAAAAATGTTGCAATTGCTAGTCTCTACATCTGGATTCATACCGCAATTCAGCAACGCTCAAATATTTATATCAATTCTCTAAACAACGGCTACAGATGATACTCTGAGGCAAATACAAGGACATTTTTGTGCGGGAGTTCCCCATTTGGCTTGCTAGATCCCCGACTTCTTCAAGAAGTCGGGGATCTAATCACTGACAACCTTTAGTTCTTTTTCACATCACGCGCCATATTGATGTAGTAATCCTCAATTTTTTTGGTATTGGGACGACGGCGGGTAGTGGCGGGAGTTTCAGAAGTGGTATTTTGAGCCGTTGGAATCGACTCTATACCTTGTGCCCGATCGGATTCCAAGAAATAATTAGAGTTAGTCAATCCGAAGACCCTGGCAAAAAAGCCAAACAAATTTCTGACAAAATTCCAGAAAGGCTGGAAAACAACAGATAAAAAACCTTCCAAACGAAGGAAGAAATTGCGAAGAATTTGAGTTAGACGAAGCATAGTCGCATCCTCTATGATTGCCTATTATTATTGTGACTTAATTCTGAAGCCGAGATGAAATTGCTGCTATAGCAATCCTTAATGAGTCGTATTGAAATTGTATCAAAAGTCTTTCTTTGCGTTCTCTTCTCTGCGCGGCAGTCGCTCATGGGGGAAACCCCCAGACGCTCGCGGACTCGCTCTAAGCGTTGGCGCAGCCTCTCGTAGAGAAGCCATGCCGTTGGCGCAGCCTCTCGTAGAGAAGGCTTTACGCTGCCCTATCGCCCTTGGCGTCTCCCCTTGGGAGAAGACCGCGCTGCCTTGCCTCTGTGCCTCTGCGGTTTAAAAGTAATTTATTTAACCTTATTAGATTCAAAAACACAGAGACCAGATATTCCTGAATTCTTACCTTTTTACTTTTGCCTAGTTCGGTAAGGTAAAACAAAACTAACAATAGTTTGTTGTTCAGGAATGCTATTGATGATCAATTCACCGCCATATAATTTGACTATATCCTGAACAATACTCAGCCCTAGTCCAGAGCCTTGTTGTTCGTGTAACTTGCGATTAAATTGGATAAAAGCTCCAATTCTTTCAATTTCTTCAATTGTCATTCCTTTACCGTTATCAACTATATGTAAGCGAAATTTACTATTATCAACATTGCTAATAACTCGAACTCGACTACCAGGCAAGGAAAATTTAAAAGCATTCTCTATCAATTCTTCAATGACGATAGTGAATTTATCTTCTGGCATTTGCACAATTGATTCTGTAATTTCCAGAGTTAAATCTTTGGTTCGAGAAAATTCTCTAGCTTTTTGCAGGCAAATATCACTAATAACTGTTTTAACAACACATTTATCTGAAGCTTCTTGAAGTTCTCGAATTTTTTCAGTATCTCGTATAATTAACTCTAGATTAGAGTAGAGCAAAAATCGTTGAGTTAATCTGTTTAATCGATTAGCAGAAGTGTAAATTAATTCTGCAATTTCAATTTCTTCAGACTCACGCATCATCCTACAGTTGTCAACTAACAACTGTGACATACCAATAATACCATTTAAAGGAGTATTGAGTTCATGAGGCAATGAGTGAGCAATATTCATTCGTAGTTCATCTAGCTTAGCTTGAGATTGACGCTGAGCTACAGATTGTTTATGAAGACGAGTGGCGATCGCGTTTAATAATTCTTCAGTTGTAAATGGTTTTGTTAAATAATCGTCGGCTCCAATTTCCATACCCTGACGAAAATCTGAACGGTCAGCTTTAGCGGTAACAAATATCAAAGGGATATTGGCAGTTACTTCATTTTGACGCAGAGCAGACAGTACACCATAGCCGTCTAATTCTGGCATCATGACATCACAGATAATCAAATCGGGTAATTTTGTTTTAGCAATTTCTAATCCAATTCTACCATTCGAGGCTATCAAAGTTTTAAAATCAGAAAGTTGTAAAATTTCTTCCAGATTTTCCCGAATGTTATCTTCATCTTCTATGATTAAAATGGTATTCATTTACTATATAATTTAAGTTTTGATTACATTAATAATTTTGAAACTTTCTCAGTATAAAATTCATTTGCGATCATTGAGTAAATTAAATTTTTGGATAATTTTAGCATTTTCTGGTGTAAGTAATACTTGTAGATTCTTCATTTTATTTAAAAGCTCGATTTCATGAGAATATTCTTGCTCTAATATCGAATTCAGATAGTTTATTTTTCCCCAAATCATTTATGAATAACCCATTAGGTTTTCCTAACTGGAGGGATTGCTAAGAATCAGCGGCAGTTCCACCCTAAATGTTGTGCCCACTCCAACCCGACTAGCAAAAGTGATTCGTCCTGTATGTAGATATACACATTCATGAACGATTGTCAAGCCTAATCCAGTGCCTGGTGTATTACCAACGTTACTACCTCGGTAGAACGACTCAAATAAGTGCTGCTGATCCTCTAGTGAAATCCCAATACCTTCATCTTTAATGAGAAAAACTACTATTCTATCTTGAATTAATAAATCAATTTGAATATTACTGCCGATTGAGGAATATTTAACAGCATTTAAAATTAGGTTGTTAAGAATTTGTCGCACAAGTTTATTGTCCATGTAGACGATGAAATGATTGTTGGCTGATGAACTACCCAGATATTGAGGAGAAAAAACTAGGTGATGATTAGGAGAACTCAGTTGTAGTTGATCTATCAAGGTTTGACAGAAACTAGCCAAATCAAAAGAACTTGGCTCAAATACTAGTTTTCCAGCTTCAGCTTTATTAATCAGCAAGATGTCATCTAAAAGTTGAGTGGTATGTTGAACGTAACTTTGAATACGTTGCAGATGCCTTTGTTTTTGTTGTTCATCTAGCTTATGGCTAAAACTTTTTAAAATTCCAGCAGAAGAAGCAATAACAGCCAACGGAGTCCGAAATTCATGGGATGTCAGGGAAATGAAACGAGATTTTAAATCACTAAGTTCTTTTTGTTTTTCTAAAGCTTTAAAAATTTGTTCTTCAGCTTTTTTGCGCTCATTTAACTCTACTTGTAATTGAGCGTAGAGTCCTGATTGTTGTGTGGCGATCGCCAGTTTATTTCCTAATTGTTGTAATAACTCAATTTCCCCTGATTTCCACTCTCTAGGACGTGAACATTGGTGAGCAATCAACAAACCCCATAACACACCGTGCTGAATAATCGGAATCACAAGCTTGGCGCGAATTTGCATATCCTGCATAAACTGGATTAGGCAGCTAGGAAATTGGCGCAAATTCCGGTCAACAAGAGCATAAATTTCACCTTTTTGATAACGCAAATAACATTGTTTTGGAAAACATTCAACAGAAAAATATTCATCAATTATACTTTTATATCCTGCTGTCAATGCTTCAGCAATTACTTTTCCTGTACCATCTGGTAAAGTGCGGTAAATTAGTACGCGATCGACTTTTAGAAACTTGTGAACTTCAGCTACTGTCACATTCAAAATTGCTTGTATATCCAGCGATTCTCGAATGCGTTGAGTAATCACATTCACTAAACGTTCTCGCTCAATTTGTTGTTGCAGAGCATCTTGAGCTAGTTTGCGTTCTGTAATATCTGTAGCAACGCCCAATATACCTCTGACTTGACCGTTAGGTGCAATTAAAGGAACTTTAATAGACTGAAAATAGCATCTTTCTCCAGTCGCTTTTCTAGTGCTGGATTTCAGCATTTGAATTGGCTTGAAGGTAGTCAGGACAGTTTGATCGGAATTATGGAGTTGCTCAAGTTCTGCACCTGAATAAAATTCGGTATCAGTTTTCCCTACAAATTCTTGAATTGTAGTGTTATGAAAGTCAGCCATAGCCTGGTTGACCAACAAAAACTTACCTTCTGTATCTTTAACAAAAATGCAATTAGGATTAATATCAATAATACTGCGAAGAAAAGCTTTTTGTTCATTAATCAGTCGCTCTGATTCTTTTAGTGCGGCTTCACTTGCTTGCAATTCTAAAGTACGTTGCTCAACTATATTTTCTAAATCTCGATTGAGTTTTTGTAGAGCTTCTTGGGCACGTATTCGTTGAAGTTCTGCTGATGCTCTAGCGGCAAATACTTTTAAAATTCCCTCAAATTTTTTGGGATCGGCTATGGTTTTTTTATCTATTATGCATAGTGAGCCAATTGAGTTACCAGAATCATCGCTCAAAATAACTCCCATAAAACTTTCGGCTTCCATTGCAGCCCATCTTTCGGCTGTAGGAAAAAGTTGTTGAATTCCTGAAGAACAGTAGTAATATCCTTGCTTGAGCAAAATTTCGCAAGGAGTCGATGTTGGTTCATAGAAAATATTAGGTTGTAACTGGCCATCAGACCAAAATCCTAAAGTGTGGATTTGTCCATCAATTAATTCACTGACCATAGCATGATGGACATCTAAAGCAGAAGCAATGTATTCAACTAATGTAGGGAAAAAGTCATGTCCTGTACTGGAAGCTGTGCTTTTTAGTAAACTTTGTAAAGCAATTTCAACTTGTTTCCGCTCTGTAATATCTTCAGCAATACCAGTGATGCGATACACTTTTCCTTCGTCATTTTTGATGGGAAAGGCGCGGCTACGAATCCAACGTATCCCTCCATCTGGCCGGACAATTCGGTATTCTTCATCATATTCGCCCTCAGTTCGTTTTGGCGTATCTGCAATGAAGCGTTGGCGATCGCTGGGATGAATTGCTTCTACAAATGTATCAGATGAGGTATAAATTTCTTCTGTAGAACGTCCCCAGATTTCTTCAAAAGCAGGACTGAGGTAGACAATTTGGCGAGTATCTCTTTTAATGTCAGTAATCCAAAATGTACTTTTAATATTTTCTGTAAATAGGCGAAATTTATCTTCGCTTTGTTTGAGTGCAGCTTCGGCTCGTTTATATTCTGTAATGTGTTCAGAAATGCATAGTAGATATTCGGGTTGTTGATGTTTGTCATACAAAGGAATTTTTGTTGTATGCAAAATTCTTGGCCCAAAACTAGGGTTGTCAAGAGTTTCCTCAGAAATATCTTGAGGGATACCACTAGAAAAAGCTTCTTGGTCTTTTTGACGGCAAAAGTCTGCTTGTTCTTTGGGAAAAAATTCGTAATCTGTTTTACCAATAGCCCGTTCGGCTGTGATGCCAAATATGCGTTCGCAGGTTTGATTCCATAATTTAAATGTTCCAAAACTTTCTGGTTTGGCATCTTTAACAAACACTGCAACCGGCAGATTATTAATCATCGACGCCAGAAAATTGCGAGTCTGCTGGAGTTCTTCTTGTACTTTTCGGCTCTCGGTAATATCAATGCCTGTGCAGACGATATACTCAACTTGGTCATGATGATTAAGTAAGAGATTATTTGACCAAGAAATTATGCGGCGATCGCTATCCTTAGTAATTAAATCAGTTTCATAACGATTGGGCAATTCTCTGTGTGAAAAATTTTCAAATAAAGCTTTTATACATTCTCTTTTTTCGGGTAATAGTAGAACGTCCCAGATAAATTTGCCTTTAACTTCATCAAATGAGTAACCTGTGGTTTGTTCACAAGTATGATTAAAGCGCACAATTCTACCATGAAAATCCAGCACAATCACTAGAGCATCCACAACATTTAAAACCGCAGACACAAAGTTATGCTCTAAGCGCAGTTCCCTCTCAATTCTCTGGCGTTCTCTTAGTTTGACTCTTACATAATTGTAGAGTCCTGCTTGTTGAATCGCAATTCCAAGCAGACTTGCAGGAGTGATTAATCCGATCACTTCTCCTTGCTCCCCTAGAATTGGTAAATGGCGAATGTGATGTTGTTTCAGCAAATTTAAAGCAGTAAAAGTATCTTTTAATTCTCCTATTTTTAGCGTTATTAACTCTGTTCTCATTACTTCTCCAATCCTGACATTTTCTAACCTTTTTCCTTCTGCTGTCAGCTTAATTAACTCTCGTTGTGTAAAGATACCCACCAACTGTGAATTTTCCATAATCAGAACACAACTGTCAGCTTTAAATGTATTACTTGCTGTCTCTTTAATAGAATTTTCCAAGAGTTTGGAATCTTGATTTAGCCAATTCCCAAAATGAGCTTGTGTTTGATTTATTAGTGCAATCACATCCAAAAGTAGAATTTCGGGGCTAACCATTAAAGGATGACGAATAATAGTCATCTGTACATTTTCCAAGCTGAGAGAGTTAATGAGCATTATGTATTAAAGATTTGGAGTAATTTTGCAATTAATACCAATTTTCTGTAAACTTACACTGAATAATTCTTAACTTATGGCGATTTTCAGATGAATGAGGTACTCGGTGGAGACTCACAGATGTGCATTGGTGTCAACTTCAGATCAAACCTATGTCCCATAGACGTTCTACCTCAGCCCTAAATCCCGTCCCCGATGCCTTGGAGAGGTTTTGCTTCAGCAAAGCCGGGGTGAGGTGACTCGGTATTGATTGGTAAACTAATAATCATTCAAATTGCATCAGAGCGTCTCCCCTTCTGTGCGTAAGAGCGTCTTTCTGAGGCTAAGGATTATGCAACTTAAAGGCGGATTAGCTTAATTGAGTAAATTTGATCTGAGATTAAGTACATATTTATACAGAATTAGTATAAAAATAGCTAAACAATATTATATCTCCATATCACAAAATATAAATATTTTATTAAAACAAAATATTCACTGCGATCAGACCTATCTAAAATTCCCAAAAAGATATTTTTCAACTGATTTATTTGAAGCATATGGTTAATTTATTTAACAAATATTCTCGAATGCATTTTTGTTTGGAATAAGCTTATTATTGAGGGTTAAAATAAAAAAATAATTGAGTAAAAACACGAATTTTTCCGAATCATTTGTGAGTATTTACTTGTATTACTATTGTAAATTTTAAGTTAAAGAAGTCGGCAGTCGGAAGTACAGTTTTGTAACGGGGATTTAGAAAGAGCCACAAAAGTTGCGGCTCATTAGTTGCCGGGGACTTAAACCCGCCGAAGTTTGTTAACTTAGGTCATGCTATCAACATGAGAGCTATAGAGATTCAATTTGTTTAAATGCGTTTAAACGCGCAGCGTTCGTATTTTTAATACTATGAGTCATAGTTCCCCCCTCACCATCTTGCTGATTGATGATTGTGCTCAAGAGCGGATAGAAATTTGTCGCTGCTTGCAGCACCAGTTGCTCTATAGCTATCGCATTTTAGAGTTTGGCACCACGACGGAGGCCATGAAATGGTGTCAGCAAGAAATACCAGATGTGATTTTGCTGAATTTTTTGTTGCGTGATGGCAATGGGTTGAAGTTTCTTCAAGAATTTAGGAAAAAATTTAGCATTAACCAATGCGCTATTATCTTGCTCACCACAGAAGAAGATGAACTCATGGCCGCCCGTGCTTTGAAAAGTGGTGCCCAGGATTATTTGGTCAAAGACAAGCTGACGGCTGAAGTCTTGCAAGAATCAATTGATCGTGCAGTTGCACCAATTCATTTGAGGCGGCAGCTAGAACAAAGTCAAAAACAACAACAACAACTGATTGCCGCGATCGCCATTCAACAAGCAAATCTCTACGATCAGCTGCAACGCAAACAAGCAGAACTTGAACTCATCCATAACAGGGATTTACGAGAAGCAATTTTCAATGAATCTGCCGATGCCATCTTTCTGGTCGATCCTGAAACGCTGCTGACTCTAGATTGCAATCGCCAAGCGGTGGAACTGTTTGAGGCCGCTGACAAAGCTGAATTGATCAAAATTAATGGACAGACACTCCAGCATCGTCCATTCACTGCCCAGGAAACTGATGCCATCGTTGCCGAAATGCAAGCCAAAGGTGTCTGGAGTCGGGAAATTGAATATGTGACTCTTCGGGGGAAAATTTTCTGGGGAAACATTGCAGCTAAAACCATTACTGTAGCTGGACGCACCATGAATTTAGTACGCCTGACTGATATTAGCGATCGCAAACAAGCTCAAGAGGCACTGGCGAAATATGCCCATGAAGTCGAAGATTTATACAATAATGCTCCGTGTGGCTACCATTCCCTAGACAGCGAAGGCCGATTTATCAACGTCAACGAAACAGAACTGCAATGGTTGGGCTATAAACGTGAGGAAATGATTGGCAAACCATTGGTGAATTTTTTCACCGAAGCCAGTTCCTTAGCCTTCCTACTAAATTATACCAGCTTACAAAAACGGGGCTGGGTCAAAGATTTGGAGTATGAGATGGTCTGTAAAGACGGCACAGTTTTGCCAGTGCTGATGAGTGCCACTGCCGTCAAAGATGCAGATGGCAGGTATCTATACAACCGCGCCACCCTATTTGATATTAGCGATCGCAAACAGACCGAGCAAAAACTCGAAGAATCGCGCAAAATGCTACAAGCAGTACTGGATACATTTCCCCAACGTGTCTTCTGGAAAGACCGCCAGTCACGCTTTCTCGGCTGCAACCCGGCATTTGCCCGCGATTCTCAAATAGATCCCAATGCCATCATCGGTAAGACCGACTTTGAGCTACCTTGGGCAAAGTGGGCACACCTTTACTGTGCAGATGATGCCACGGTCATGAATACCAGAACCCCGAAACTAGGCTACGAGGAGCCATTAGAAGGGCCTAATGGCGAGGAACTCTGGGTGCGAACAAATAAAGTACCTTTGACCAATAGCACAGGCGACGTGATTGGCATACTGGTATCTCACGAAGACATTACAGATCGCAAACAAGCCGAAGCCCAACTGCGGCAAACAAATGAGCAACTAGCTCACGCCAACGTCGAACTAGCTCGCGCCACTCGCCTCAAAGACGAATTCCTCGCCAACATGAGCCATGAACTGCGAACTCCGCTGAATGCGATTTTGGGCATGTCAGAAGGTTTCATAGAAGGCGTATTCGGTTCGATTAATCAACGGCAAGCAAAAGCGATCGCCACCATTGAGCGCAGTGGCAGGCATCTCCTAGAACTCATCAACGACATCCTAGACTTGTCTAAAATCGAATCAGGCAAACTGGAATTACAACTGGGTGAAGTTCCAGTTAAAACCCTGTGTGACGCCAGCCTCGCCTTCGTCAAACACATGGCACTGAAAAAGAATATTCGCCTAAGTACTCACATCGCTAGCAACCTCAGCACCATTCAGGTGGACGATCGCCGTTTACGTCAAGTACTCATCAACCTACTCAGCAACGCCATCAAATTTACACCAGAACAAGGTTCTGTCTCCCTAAAAGTTTGGCTGGAGGAGGCAGAGGGGCAGGGGGCAGAGGGGCAGGGGGCAGGGGAAGTAAATTCTCCCCCATCCCCCCCCATCCCCCCCATCCCCCATCCCCCTCATCCCCCTCATCTCCCCCATCTCCCCCATCCCTCGTCTGTCTCTCTGTCACTGATACTCGGTATCGGTATTGCTCCTGAGGACATTGGCAAGTTGTTTGAGCCTTTTATCCAGCTTGACAGTAGCTTGAATCGTCAGTACAGTGGCACCGGTTTAGGACTAGCACTAGTAAAGCGGATTGCTGTTCTGCATGGAGGAACGGTTTCGGTTAGCAGCGAAGTTGGAGTGGGTAGTTGTTTTACATTACGTATTCCCTACCTTACCAACGATGGTGTTGCAACAACCCCAGTAAAAACTCCATTGCCCAGTTATCAGTTCTCTGCTAAAAATGCTCAGGTTTTAGTGATTGAAGACTCAGTTCCGGCGTCTGACCAAATTACTCGCTACCTCAGCGAAATGAAAATGCAACCTGTTGTCTATCCAAAGGGTGAAGGAGCTGTAAATGAAGTCCTACGCCTTGAGCCTGCTTTGATTGTCCTGGATCTGCAATTGCCTGACCTATCGGGTTGGGATGTACTTGCTCAACTCAAGACAAACCCACAAACTAAAGAAATTCCCATCATCATCACTTCGGTAGTCGATGAACATACCAAAGGATTTGCCCAGGGAGCTTCTGAATATCTGGTTAAACCAATTACTCGCGCTCAGTTTCAGGCAACTTTAGAAAAACTCCAACATCCTAACTGTCCTGACTCTGGTGCTGTGATTCTAGAGTCGTCACCAACTCTTGAATCTCCTGTAATTTTACTGGCAGAAGACAATCAGGCAAACATTGATACAATGTCTGGCTATCTTGAAACTAGAGGATATCGTTTAATTCTGGCAAACAATGGACAACAAGCCGTTGAACTTACTGCAACTCAACACCCCAACTTAATTGTTATGGACATTCAAATGCCGGAAATGGATGGACTAGAAGCGATACGCCATATCCGTGACGATCGCCAATTCGCTCATGTCCCAATTATCGCCCTCACAGCCCTAGCCATGCCTGGCGATCGCGAAACTTGTTTAGCAGCTGGAGCTAATGAATATTTGACCAAACCGATAAAACTTAAACAGCTTGCTGTAACAATTGAACAACTTTTAGGAAAATAGGGGAAATTCTTGATGGACACTCAACCCTCTATTTTAGTAATTGATGATGAACCAGATAATTTTGACGTTATTGAAACATTACTAGATGGGCAAGGATATCAATTACATTATGCTCCTAGTGGTCAACAAGCCCTTACTCGTCTCAATAGTTTTCAGCCCGATGTAATTTTGCTGGATGTGATGATGCCCGATTTAGATGGTTTAGAAGTATGTCGGCGCATCAAAGCTGATCTGCAATGGCAAACAGTTCCCATTGTCATGGTGACGGCATTAACTGCTAAAGAAGATCTGGCTCGGTGTTTAGGCGCCGGCGCAGATGATTTCATTAGTAAGCCCATCAATAGTTTAGAGTTACGAGCTAGGGTAAATTCTATGTTGCGGATTAAGCAACAGTACGATAACCTGCAAGCTTTACTCCAACTCCGAGAAGATGTGGTCAACATGATCGTCCATGATTTGCGAAATCCTCTTGCGAGTATTGTCCTATCAACTGAAATTCTCCGATTTCCCGGCTTAACTTTTCAGAAGCAGCAGCAGAAGATTAAACAAATTGCGATCGCTAGTCAACAGTTGCAATCGTTAATTAATAGTTTGCTAATCATGGCAAAATTAGAATCCGGCAAAATGGTTCTCAACTATACAGAAGTAGACCTTTATGCGCTGTGTATTTCAGCCTTGGCGGATGTTGAAGCGATCGCAGCCCAAAAAAATCTCACTCTCATCAGTGAATTACCCAAACCCGGCGGCATGGTGAAAGTAGATGCAGCTATATTTCGCCGAGTTTTAGATAATTTGCTCTCCAATGCCATTAAGTTTTCACCATCCAACTCTCAAGTAATCTTGCGGGCAGAACATTTAGCAACAGGAGGTACGAAAGTGCAAGTTGCTGATTCTGGTTCGGGAATTCCTGAAAACTTGCGGCAAAGCATTTTTGATAAGTATGAGATTGGAACTCTTAATTCAGAAGTTTCCCAAATCGGATTAGGGTTGGCTTTCTGCAAAATGGCGATCGATGCACATCATGGTAGCATTACTGCTGAAGATAACTATCCGAAGGGTACTAAGTTTACAGTCTTGCTTTAAATCGGGCACAAATATTACGTTTTTTAATACTTTTTTATTTATTAATGCACCCACTCATGAATCACCAGCAGACATTGCTAGATGGGTTAAAGGTAGGGCATCCCATCATCTAAGAAAAGAATTTCCAGAACTTAAAAAACTACCCGCTTTGTGGACACCGACCTATTTTGTAGCGTCAACTGGTCAGGTTAGCACTGAGGTACTTAAAAAGTATATTGAAAACCAACGTGGAAAATAAGGAAACACGGGGATAAATCCCCTTGAGTCGGGTTTCATCACCCTCGCTAAAGCGTAGGGGTTCTCACCCTCCCACTATGCTTTGATAGATACGGCATTAAATTTTCAACCACTAACCCAAGCCCAAATGGTTGAGCAAAGCCAATCTGCTTTAGAAATGTACCGTCGCACAGTCTCGGAAGTGGCATATGAGCCAATACGGTTCACTCAAGGCTAAAAGTTTTGTTTTACGAACCGCAGAGGCGCAGAGAACACAGAGAAAAGAAAGAGTAGAAATGCTTAACTGAACTGTGTTGGCATATGAGCGTGTGGCTAAACTACCCACACTGATTCTGAGTAGCGAATATGGTGCGGGCTTTTAGTAGTCCTCAAGTGTCTTTTGGTCAAATTCCCCGCAAAACTTGCCGAATAATATCTGATGGCACCTCATCAGTAATTGTCACTACACCAATTTGTGTTGGCAAGATAAACCGCACTTTCCCAGCTTTGACTTTTTTATCTAACTGCAACGCTTCAATAATTGCTTCAATATCCACCCCAGCTGGTAACTGAGTCGGTAAACCTGTTTTTTGAATTAAAGCATTTTGGCGTTCCGTGTCTTCCTTTTGCCACATACCCAGTTCCACAGCAATTTGCCCAGCCGCTACCATACCGATCGCCACTGCTTCACCGTGATTGACTAAACGATAACCAGTCAAACTTTCCACCGCATGACCGATGGTATGTCCATAGTTGAGAATCGCCCTTAATCCACCTTCTTTTTCATCTTTGCTAACAACATCAGCTTTAGCTTGACAAGAACGTAGTAATATGCTGTCTATCAATTCAGGTTTAACATAGCGGAGTTGGTCGAGACGTTTACTTGCTTCCAACTGGGCAAACAATTCGGCATCCCAAATCACACCGTATTTGATAACTTCTGCCATCCCCGCCCGAAACTCGCGCATGGGAAGAGTTTTCAACACTTCTGGGTCAATCAAAACCAAGCGTGGTTGATGGAATGCCCCAATTAAGTTTTTACCGTGGGGATGATTGACACCAGTTTTGCCACCAATTGCCGAATCTACCATTGCCAACAGAGAGGTAGGCACTTGCACAACATTAATTCCCCGCAGCCAGGTTGCGGCGGCAAAACCTGTCATATCACCAATTACACCTCCCCCCAAAGCCACCATAGTAGAAGAACGTTCTAGACGGTTTTCCAAGGCGACATCATAGAGTTTTTGGATGGAGTTGAGGGTTTTGTAGCGTTCCCCAGGTGGTAGGGTGCAGCTAGCAACTTCAAATCCAGCAGATGTCAGCGATGCAATGGCTCTTTCGCCAAAATGCTTAAAAATCGTCGGATTAGAAACCAGTAGTACCTTCTTGCCTAGCTTCAGACTGGCCATGTGTTGACCGAGTTGATCTAAACTCGAAGGTGCGATCGCAATCTCATAAGATTGCTCTGGTAAATTCACATTAATTATAGAAGTCATTGCCCAACCCCAAACAAGCGCCCGTGGGCTGTATTCTATCGCAATCTGGGGAATGGGGATAGGGCATGGGGCATGGGGCATGGGGCATGGGGTATGGGATCGGATTCCTATATCAGAAAGATTCTTAGTATTTCCAGCAGAATTATTTGAGCGAGTATTCAAAGATTTATTGCCTCAGTTACAACTTAATTGGCAACAGCGGCTGAGGCGACCACTCTGTGAAAGTGTTAAATTTGCACTTGTTAATTTTGAACGAATTTGGATTTGGATGAGTCAACATTAAAACCTTTGTTTCGCAAGCTAAAAAGCCTGGAAGATTTGAAGGTAGGTCAGTTGCTAGGAGAGATTTGTACAGTTATTGATTTAGCGAATCGTTTACCTGTTGAGGCTTGGTTTCACACTAACCCCGCCGCATCAGAGACTAATTTTGAAGCTCTACTTGACAAAAGTGCAATCACCTTAACTTCTCACCGATGCCCAGGCAGAACCTCCTGTAGAAGCTACAACCCTGATTCTTTCGTTAAAAAGTTATTTTACATTGCCTAAAAGAATATAAATTAGGCAATGTTTAACAGTTGCTAGAAGGCTTGCTAGTCATAGAGCAAAACAAATTATTATCATTAATAATATCAATTGTCTGTACCAGATTAACTATGTTAAGATATATTAAAGAACAAATAAATTTTTTGTAATTATTAACGAATAGTAGCTGTAAAGGAGGCAGGAAGAGCAATGTAAAATAAATTAGGAATATAAAAAATAAGAAAAAATCAAAACCAAATTACTCTTTTAGTAAAGATGCACAAGCATTTTTATTAGGCAATTATCAGAGCTATTTTGGGCGATTTGAACAGATTGATAGACTTGGATACTCTTCACACTCTTGACATAAATACTATGGTTATTTAGTACAGAATTTAGTGTGTTTTTACCACACTATTTACTCAATAACCAAGAGTATCTAATGCTTGGGAAAACAACAGAAAAAATAACCTGTTTTCTCAAATTAAATATCTACCATTGCAATATCTATAGCCCCATACATAAAAAATCTTTGCGATGACTATCGCATCATTTTTTATGCAAAAAAAAGCTTGCTCATTTGTTATTTTGTCTCAGGATAGGAGGAAGATATGTTTCTAACAAGACGATTATTCTTAGGTGCTTTGACATTATCTTTAATTAGTTTGACTAGTTATCCATACAAAGGTTTAGCCTATTCTCAACTATCTACAGAGCCTTCACAAAAATTGTCCACTGGAAGCCTAAGCCTACTAGATTCTCTTCTCAACCCTTATAAATGCCCTACCAAATTAAGAGTTATTAACGCTGCGGTTGCTACTGCATCACCAGTTGATGTGATTGTCAACGGTGACAAAGTTTTGGAGAATGTAGATTTTCGTCAAGCTAGTAAATATGTAAATGTAACACCAGGAAATATTCATGTACGTTTTGTGCAATCTGGTACTTACAGTACAATTGCTCAAAGAACTTTTACAGGAGCGCCTAATAGTGCTTATACAGTAGCGATCACAGGAACACTACAAGGTCCCTCAGGTCAACCATTATTTAATCAATCACCCTTTGTGATTCCAGAGGATTTAACACAGCCTAATCCAGGTAAATTTAAAGGACGTTGGTATCGCTTTTCGGAAACTAGCGCTGTTATAGATTTCCGTATTAGCAAATCCTCTAGCCCAAATGTGGATGAAACTCGCATCACAGACCTGACACCCAAAACTGCTATTCCTTACCCAGAACTTACGGCTGGTACATATAACTTCAATCCAGTTCTACCTGACCAATTTGACCCATTGATCAATAATGCCTTCAACCCACCAATCACAGTAGAAGTTGCGAATCAACAAGTCCCGCCCGGAGTCATTTTTGATGTAATTGCTACAGGTAATGGCTTAGGCCAAGCACCTAACTCACTGCTACTCACAACTGCCTCAACACAAACAGCGCCTCCTAATGCTAATGGGTGTTATCAGATTGTGCAGTAAGCAATATCAACTTAGTGAGGCATTTTTAGCCAACCCAATGCCCAATACCCAATACCCAATGCCCAATATCCAACATCTAATGATTCAATAGATTTAGGAAGTATTGTGGAGAAAAATAAATGTTTGCAATTGTAGCTTACATCGGGTTCTTGGGTTTATTCTTTGCTATAGCTCTTGGTCTGTTTTTTGGTCTACGCACTGCCAAGATAATTTAATCAAGACCAAATTACAGCAAATTGCAGCTTGGTGAGGTACAGATAATTGTAGGGGCACAACATGTTGTGCCCCTACAAATGTAATTTATTTACCTGAAAAATGCTGTGAGTACTTATCCCACCACAGCAGGGCTTGTTAATTTCTCCTGTCTTTGGGAAGGTGGACGCATTCCCAAACCGAGTAAATTCAGCATTTCTCGATCGCTATCATAATCTGGACAGGGAGTTGTCACCGTCAACATTTTGTTGTCGTCGCTGGAAAAGATAGAATTAGCTCCTGCCATAAAGCAAAAAGCTTGTTCAACTTGAGAAAGTCTAGCCCTACCAGCACTAAGGCGCACATCGGAAGCTGGCATTAAAATTCTGGCTGTGGCAATCATTCGCACAACATCCCAAATGGGGACATCAGGCTGATTTTCTAAGGGTGTGCCTGGTACTTGGGAGAGAATATTAATTGGTACGGACTCTGGATGAGGATGTAAGTTTGCTAAAGTTTGCAACATGCCAATGCGGTCATCCACAGTTTCGCCCAAACCAAGAATACCGCCAGAACATACAGTCACATTTGTTTGACGGACATTCTCAATTGTGTTCAAGCGATCGCCATATGTCCTTGTGGTAATAATTGTGCTGTAATATTCTGGGGATGTATCTAAGTTATGGTTATAGGCGTAAAGTCCAGCATCTTCCAATCGCTTGGCTTGATTTGGTGTCAACATTCCCAGAGTGCAGCATACTTCCAAGCCCATTGCCGTCACATCCTTGACCATTTCCAGGACTTCCTCAAATTGTGAGTTGTCCCGCACTTCGCGCCAAGCAGCACCCATGCAGATGCGGCTAACACCAGTTTCTTTAGCTTTTTGAGCAATGTTAACTACCGTTTCCTTTTCGAGAAGTGCTTGCGCCTTTACCTCTGTTTTATAGCGCGAAGATTGGGCACAGTAGCTACAATCTTCTGGACAACCTCCGGTTTTAATAGATATGAGCTTACAAACTTGGATTTTTGTTGGGTCATGATATTGGCGATGCACGCTAGCGGCTTGATAAATAAGCTCTAGCAAAGGCGTGTTGTATATCGCCCGAATCTCTAATTCCTGCCAATCGTAGCGTATTCCCACCGTCACTATCCTTCTTGTAGACTAGGTTTATCAAGGCTGTCTTTTGGTTGAATTTCCTCTGGTACAGCGTTTGGGCAAAGGGATTTTATTGAAGTTCTTAATCACCCATTAGCTCTCAATCCTTGCGCCTAGATATGTTAGACATCAGCTTATCAAGATTTTGGTTGAATGGCAGATTCAGAGCAAAAATACTTACTGTATTTGTTGAAGGGAGTGGGGAGATGAGGGGGACGCTCTTACGCCAGAACACGGAGAAAAACAAATGACTAATGACAAATGAGTAGTGTATGAAATTAGAACTGCCGTTAATTAAAAGCGATCGCCTGTTGTTGCGATCGGCAATTCAAGACGATATACCTCAAGTTATCAAATATTTTGATGATAACAAAAATTATCTTACCCCATTTTACCCTCTTTGGGCTGATGGTTTTTTTACTCAAGAATATTGGCAGTATCAAATAGAGAACAATTTTCTGGAATTTATCAATGGCCAGTCCTTAAAGCTATTTATTTTTACTAAAAAAAATCCAACTGTAATTATTGGGACTATCAATTTTAGTAATTTTGTTCGAGGTGCTGCTCATTTTTGCTATGTGGGATATAGCCTTGCCGAAACAAAGCAAGGCAAAGGATATATGACAGAAGGGTTAAAAGTAGCAATTCAATATCTCTTTCAAGAGTTAAATTTTCACCGTGTCATGGCTAATTATATGCCTCACAATCGCCGCAGTGGCAATGTCCTCAAAAGACTCGGTTTTGTCATTGAAGGATATGCTAGAGACTATTTATTAATTAATGGACAATGGGAAGATCATATTTTGACGAGTCTGACCAATCCTAATTGGCAAGCACCAAAATCTTAAAATAATTCGTAATTGAGAATATGTCGATGCTGATGGTGAAGCCAGAGGTAGTATTAAGGGAAAGAATGAATTAAGTTTTGCTCGTAATGACTCTGGCCCAAACTCCAAACTCCAAAAATTCTAGCAATCCTTTTCTCTCCCTGAACTACGAAAGCGCCTTGGAATCTCTAGGCGATGACTACTACGACGAGGTTGCGGCAGAAGAATTTCCCCAACACATCTTGCGTTGGCGTCACGATGCACTGTTACCGCGCTTAGGTCTTGACCCCCAAGTAGTTAAAGATGAAGATTTCATCACAGCTTTTGGCAAATTTGAGGGGCGCAAACCACTTTTGGCAATGCGTTACCACGGCTATCAATTTGGTGAATATAACCCACTCTTGGGTGATGGCAGAGGCTTTCTCTACGGGCAAGTACGCACTACTGATGGCCAATTATACGATTTTGGCACTAAAGGTTCTGGCAGAACGCCTTACTCTCGTGGTGGCGACGGTTTGCTGACGCTTAAAGGTGGAGTGCGGGAAGTTCTGGCTGCGGAAGCACTGCACCACCTGGGTGTACGTACCTCGCGCTGTCTCAGCATGATTGAAACAGGCTTATCCTTGTGGCGGGGGGATGAACCTTCACCTACTCGTTCATCTGTAATGGTCAGGATGAGCAATTCTCATATTCGCTTTGGCACTTTTGAGCGTCTGCATTATTTACAACGTCCAGATTTAACTCAGAAGCTGTTAGACCACGTAATTAAGGAATATTATCAAGACTTGGACGCCCAAGAAGATAAATATGCCTTGTTTTACGCCGAATTAGTTAAAAGAGTTGCAGAATTAGCAGCCCAGTGGATGGCTGCTGGTTTTTGTCATGCAGTTCTCAATACTGACAATATGTCAATTACAGGAGAGAGTTTTGATTATGGTCCTTATGCGTTTATTGCTAACTATAACCCATACTTTATAGCTGCATATTTCGACTATTATGGACGCTATTGTTACATTCATCAACCAAGCGTTTGCCAGTTGAATCTAGAAATGCTCCAGGAACCTTTAAAGGCGATTATTGATAAAGACGACTTGAAGTCTGGAATAGCAAAATTTGATGAATATTATCAAGCAGAATACAGTTCTTTAATGTTGAAAAAGTTGGGTTTTGTAGAGTTGCCAAATCCACAGGCAAAAGAACTCTTGAATTTAACGATTGAATTTTTGACCAATAGCAAAGTTGGTTATCACGAATTTTTTTATGAGATGGCTCGCACCTTTTCATCTAAATGGCGAGATGAACCAGGTTTCGTAATGAATACTTCAGATATTGTACCAGTACCGGGAGCATCAGGAATTTTTGATGATTGGTGCATACTATACCATAAAATCTTGAATGATTTAGATGGCGATCGCCTAAATACAATCGCCCAAACTTTAGCTTTTCATAATCCGAAAACAGCATTGTTAAGACCTGTGATTGAATCTATTTGGGAACCAATCGTTCAAGAAGATAATTGGCAACCTTTTTATGATTTAGTGCAGCAAATCCAATCTCGACAATAGTCAAATCACTGTTATTTTCTTGATAGCTACAGAGTGATTGAGATTCAATCTGCTGTCTCGGTACAATTAATAATCTCATCAGAGACGTTGCAATACAACGTCTCTACAAACAATCCTCAACTGAATTGTATAGATAAATTAAGACAATCAATGGGATAAATCGCGTCTCTTGTACAGTTGAACCCCTTGAGCCTTTTCATCGTCCAAATTTTTCTATGAGCGATCGCATCCATCGCATATTGCCGATTTTTACTTACTAGCGTGCGTAATTTTTCGTAAAAATATACTATTTGAGTAATATAGCACATTGTAAGTAGCAAATATTACGAAAAGTATGCAAAAATTTTTATTTAAATAATAGACATCTAAGTAAATATTCGGTATTTAGTTATT